>NZ_JAGTPI010000076.1:0-27501 GCF_021147825.1 Pseudomonas quasicaspiana | reverse complement strand
CGGTATATCTGACATACTGCGGCGCCTGAATCGCGGGCAAGCCACGCTCCCACAAAGTCCGTGCTGGTCGGAGCAGAGGTAGCAAGTTCACACAAACAGGTCGGCTGTCAGGCCGCCGAGCTTTTGATTTTGATCTGAGGCGCCCCGTTAAACCACGCTGGCCGAACGCAGATTCTGGAGCGTGGGTAAACCGGCAAGGATGCCGGTTTAGCCGCACCGGGCCATAGATGGCCCATTGCGGCGGCCCACGGTTCAGTATCTGCGGGCGGGCATCCCGAGCCTAGGCGAGGGACCGAGTGGTGGGGCAAGAGCGTTTTGCTTACTTTTGTCTGGGCCGGCTTCCGGATGTTCAAAAGTGAGGCGCTGTAAAAGCGCAACCAATAGAAGCCATGACTACGGTAACGGATATGTACACCGAAGTGCGAGCAAACCAAGAAACATAAACGCCCCCACAAACATCGCAAGGGCGTCAGGACTCAGCAGAACTAAACGAACAACTGCGACCAGTTCACACCGCTCGGCTCACCCAGTGTGAACCCCTCCCCCGTCAACGACAGGTTCTTGTTATAAGCCTGATCATGCTCGAATTGCCCAGCCCACTTGCCCTTCAAAGCAGCCAAAGCCTGCGGCGCGTCCGGCAGAACACCCGAATGACAGATATGAGCCTGCGGCGTCCATACCGTCATGAAACCCAGCTGGCCAATGTTCAGGCACAGATCGACATCACTGAAGGCCTGCGCGAAATCACTTTCGTCAAAGCCACCCGCCTCATCAAACAGTTCCTTACGCACCATCAGACACGCCGCCGAAACGGCCGAGTAGTTTTGCGTCAACTGCAGACGACGCATATAACCCGCTTCCTCCGAGTCCAGGCCAACAAACGGCGAGCCCACACCGCCATTCAAGCCCAGGATCAAACCAGCCTGAGTGATCTTGCCCTCTGCGTCCGTCAGCCTTGCACCCACCACACCGACCTCGGGACGCTGAGCCTGGTTGAGCAGGTTGCCTATCCAGTTCGGACCGACCACCTCACCGTCGGCCGCCAGCCACAACAGGTACTCGCCGCGAGCCTGAGCAGCCATGACATTGCACGACGCAGAAGGACTGAGTCCCGCCTCGACTTCAAGCACCCGCACCCGGCCGCCAGGCTGCTCCAACTGACCCAGCCATTCCAGCATTTGCGGTGCCATGCCTTGATGACTGGCCAGCAGCACTTCAAAACGCAGATAGCGAGTGCGTTGCAGGATACTGACCACGCAACGCTGGAGAGGCTCAAGCTCGACCTCGCCGTGCAGGATGACGCTTACCAGTGGACGCTCGGTATGGCGATAGTCGATGTGATGGATACCATTGGTTTCGCACGTGATCTGCGCTTTATAGCCACGAGCACTCAAATGACGACTCAATGCCAGTCGCTCCTGAGTATTTTCAGTAGTCGAAGGCGTATTACAAATCAACAACGGCTCATCGAGATGAGCCAGCCAGCCCAGGCCGCCTTGCTGGATAATTCTCAACAGCAGATCGAATTCCAGGGCCTCGGTGAATTCAGCGGAGTAACCACCGGCCTCGATCAGCACATCACGACGTACCAGCCAGTGGCGCGCCATCAAAGATGGAATGCTTTGCAGCAAATCCAGGTTGAAGCCTGGCCGGAAAACATCACGCAACGCCCCGGTTGCCTGACGATGAATCTCGTCTGCGCAGACGGCGCGGCACTCCGGAGCAGCCAGCAACTCCAGGCCAGCTACCAGCAAGCCCGCAGCCGTGAACTGGTCACCGGCCTCTGCGAGCATCAGCCAGTCCGTGGATAGCTGGCGAGCAATCTGGTTGAGTTTCTCGACATAGTTGCTCTGGGTAACTTTGACGAAATGCAGCGTGCTGCCGAACGTCGTCGCACTCGGCGGCTCATCCGTGGTGAACACCACCACCTTGAAGCCCTTGTAGAGACCTTCGACCAGACTGTCGAGGGTGGTCTGCAATTTGTGTATGTCGTTGTCTAGGTTGAGCACCAGCAGACCAAACTGCGGCGGCGTGCCTTTAGTCCCAAGATAGCGGCCTATCGCACCCTGCTCCTCAGTGCTTGGAGTACGTGCTGCCAACCAGTTCAGCAAACGACCGGATTGCATGCCGGCGAACGTCTTCTGGCTATCATATTCATGAAGCGAATCAAGACGCTCGGCCCAGGCCCGCATCTTGCCCGCCTCGTCATGCTCCTGATTAAGCTCAAGCTGGTGCGCCAGTTCTTTGACTACCCGACGGTTAAAAGCGTTGAGTTGCATTGCATCCCAAAGGCGGGGAATTAGCGTCTCGGCCGTATCGGTGGCACGAGCGGTTAATAGCTCTTCCTGCAGGGACCATGCACCTTCCAGCCTCTCGAGCTGAATGCGCGCGGCAGGCATCGCATGCAGGAAAAACTCGATTTCGGTGAGTTGGTCAAAAAATGCCTGGTTGTAATAGGGCATTTCCACGTACTGCATAGGACCAAAACGACGCTCCGGGCCCACCTCGGGAACGTTCCAGGTAGATTCGAAAATCACCTCGATCGTCAGCGAGCGGCGGGCCATCAGACATTCGCCCATCGCGGTAAAGCCGTCCACCACCACCTGGCGGCGCTGCTCTACGCTGAGGTCCTTCATGCCCGTCGGAAGCGATGCACAGAAATCAATAAACGCTTCACGCTCCCTGACCGATTGCTCATCAGTAAACAGCAGGGAGTGGGAGACTTCTGTATTGTGTTCGGAGCTGCCGATGTTGACCTCCCGAACGACATACGGTGCATTTAGCACTCGAGCCTTGGCCGAGGCGACCAGGAAATACGTGTGACCAATTTCCTGCCACTGCAGCGTGGTGTTTTCAGGCAGTACTGCGTACCACTCCTGCAACAGCGAAGTGCGAGTAACCGCGTAGAACGGCGGCACGAATTGCCCCATGAACTCAACAACACGCTCGTGAGGCAGATCCGAACCGTAGTCTTCCTGGATCTTCTTGTCGCGACGGAAGTATTTGACCGATTTGCCCAGGGATGCATACATCAGGCAATAGCCGTGGCACATGCCGTAGTCAGGGTTGTCTTCCAGGAAGTCCACCGAAGCCTGCAAGGTGTCGTGCAGGATGAAATCGTCATCCGAGACGAACACCATATAAGGCGTGGTGACCAGCGGAACACCGTAGACCAGTTTGGTCTGCATGCCCCAGTAACCGAACTGCGGCAAGTGCTGATAGTCGATGTTGGCGACCGTCTGCGTCGGCAGATCAGTGGTTTCCTCTGCAGACGAGTCCAGTACCAGAATCCTGCAAGGCAGCGTCTGATAGTAGCGCAACGCCCGACGCAGAAAAGCCGGTCGATTATGACTGATGACCACCAGTGTAAGCAGTTCATTCAACGGCGGGCGATGGCTGGAAAGGTGCTGGCCTTGCATAAATAGTCCCCGTGCAACAGGCGATAAAGGATTCAATGACTTCGCGTTCAACGATCAGCGAACACGGCGCAGATAGCCGTCCATCGCCACGGTGATCAGCAATTTGTTGTGAATCGACTCATCGATCACAAAATCGGAGTTTTCCTTGAGGTAGGCCCATACGGCGGTCTTCGGGTTGTCGCCCTTGCCCCATGGGCGATCCGGGAACGCGTCTTCGGGCATGTCTTCCACCACCGTATCCATCACCACGCAATAGCTGTCCACGGAAACCAATGGGGAATAGAGGCGCAACTCTTCAAGCACGTGCTCGTGAGTGTGATTGGAGTCCAGGACCACGATGACTTTCTTGCCCGCCGCGATAGCGCGCACTTGCTCGGCAGTTGCCGGATCAATGCTGGACGCCTCGATCATCTTGATACGCTTGCTCATCGGGTGGCTTTCAATGGCCTCGCGGTTGTGCGGACGAATATCCCGGTCAATCCCCAAGACTTCGCCGTGCCCCTGCAGCTCAAGCAGGGAAGCGTAATAGATGATGGAGCCGCCATGAGCGATGCCGCACTCGATCACCAGATCCGGCTTGATGCGCCAGATCAGTTCCTGCATCGCCATCATGTCTTGAGGCAACTGAATGATCGGGCGACCCATCCAGGAAAAGTGATAGGTGTATTTGTGCCGGGCCGACTCGTTGTAGAACTCTTGGGCAAGGGCCTTGAGCTTATGGTCCTGGCCTTGGTCGTTAACTTGCTCTTCGCATTCACGCTGGAATACTTGCAGTGCTGTATCAGTCATTTTGCTGTTCTCGATAAAGATGAGTTGAACCAGTGGCCAGAGGCCTTGCGAGAAAAATCCTGCCAATGTGCCGACGCGAGTCGGTGCGCATGGTGGCGCTCAATAGCGTCAAGCTTCCTGCCGCCCTTCACTCAAGAGTCCCAGCAATCGCTTGTTGTCACCCCAGAACGCCATGGGTTCGTGGGGGGAATAACCGTAATGCCCCAGATTCAAATGCAACGAGGCCCCTCTCTCCCGCAACCGCTGCTCGACCAGCGCTCGAACCGAGATCGGCTGACCGCTGGCGCAATTGACGATGCCCGAGAAATCCCGTCGGTGCAGCACGCCGACAAGATGGTTGGCAACCACTTCAATGGCCAGATAGTCCCGCAACTGGTCACCCGCCGACATGTTGAAAGAGCTGTCACCGGCATCAATCGCTCGGTCGAGGCTGGCCAGCAGACTGTTGCTGTTTTGGCCATCGCCGTGCAGATAAAACAGACGAACCCATTGCAGTGTGAAAGCCTGCTGCCGCTGCAAGCTTTCCAGAAACAGACGCAAGGTGTTTTTAGCCAGGCCGTATGGATTGCCCGGTTGAGCCACAGCGTTCTCATCCAGGGCACCGCTTTGCATGCCGTACTCGAAGCAGGTGCCCGTCACCATCACCTGACCGACACCGGCCTCAACGACAGCTTTGATAAAGCGGTAGTCGGCGAACAGGTTCTGCTCAAAATGAAACAACCCCTGGTAGTTAGGCAGGCCTGGCCACGCCAGGTGCACGAGGGCATCGATACCCTCGGTCAGCGCCGCCACATCCAGATCATCAGCGTGAATATCCGCGCTGACGAACTCAACGTCGTCTATCCACGGCATGCTTTGTGCGACCTGAGCATTGCGGGCAACGGCGCGGACCCGGCAGCCTTTGTTCAGCAAAGCGCTGACCAGATGGCGACCGACAAATCCTGTGGCTCCGGTGACCAGTACATGCAAGCCCGTCACAGTACTTTCAACTCAGGAATGGCCACGACAAAGCGCCCTCCCCAACAGCTCACGCCCGCGAACTGCCCGGTGATTTCATCGATAAGGTTCCAGGGCAGCACTAACACGTAATCAGGCTTTTCCAGCGCGATACGCTCAGGCGCGACCACCGGAATGCGACTGCCCGGCAAGAACTTGCCTTGCTTATGGGGGCTGGCGTCAGCGACCCACGCCAACAGATCGGGCTTGATACCGGCGTAGTTGAGTAACGTGTTGCCCTTGGCAGCCGCGCCGTAGCCGACCACGCGTTTGCCATCGGCCTTGGCCTGCAGCAGAAAGCGCAGCAACTCATGCTTGATACGCTCGGCAGCCGGAGCGAGGCTGGCGTAGAACCGGTCAGTTTTAACCCCAGCACTTAACTCGGCCTCAAGTACACGCTGCACGGCAGGCAACTGTTCATGTTGTCCACCGTCAGCGCGCTGCACGAAGACCCGAAGCGAGCCGCCATGAGTGGGCAGTTCGCTGACGTCGAACACGCTCAGACCATTACGCTCGCACAGGGTCTGTACCGCAGTGAGCGAGAGGTAGGAATAGTGCTCGTGATACAACGTGTCGAATTGCGCGCCTGCCATTAACGTCAGCAGATGAGGAAACTCGAAAGTCGCCACCCCGCCGGGCTTGAGCAAGGTAGCGAAACCGCTCAGGAAATCATTGATGTCCGGTACATGTGCCAACACATTGTTGGCGGCCATCAAATCTGCCGCCCAGCCCTGCTCCAGCAACTGCGAGGCGCTCTCACGGCCAAAAAACAGCTCGCGAATATCCAGACCTTTGGCCCGCGCCGCCTGCGCTGTGCTTTGGGTCGGCTCGACACCCAGGCAGGCAATCCCGCGCCGGGCTACATACTGCAACAGGTAACCGTCGTTGGCCGCGACTTCCACGACCCGGCTCTGCTCATTCAAGCCAAAACGCTCGACCATGGTCGCCACGTAGTGCTCGGCATGCTCCAGCCAGGTACGGGAAAAAGAACTGAAGTAAGCGTAATCAGCATCAAACAGGCTGTCGGCCCGCGTGTAGTCCTCGGTCTGCACCAGCCAGCAGGACTGGCAGACCTGAACTTTCAGGGGCACCCACTGCTCCGCGCTGTCCAGTTGCTCTGCCCGCAGGTAGGCATTGGAAGGCGGCGAAGTCCCCAGATCAATCAGTGGCAGACTCAAGCCCTTACCGCACCCACGGCAATTCATAAACGCACTCCGGCGAATTGGGCATCCAGCAAGGGATGCGAAAGATCTCTTTCCGACAGATTTTTGACGGGCAACGGCCAGGGAATACTCAGGCGTGGGTCATACACGCTGAGCCCACCTTCGTGACCCGGCGTGTAATCAGCGCTGTGCAAATACAGTAATTCGGCGTCATCGGTCATGGCCTGAAAGCCATGGGCGAAACCCGCCGGCAGCAGCAGGCTGCGACCGTCACCAGCGCGCAGGTATTCGGCATGCCAGTGCAGGAAGGTCACCGAATCGGGACGCAGATCCACCGCAACATCCCAGACTTCCCCCCGCAGACAGCTGATCAGCTTGGCTTCCGGCAGGCTCGCATTCTGATAATGCAGGCCGCGCACAGTCCCTTGTTCGCGAGTACAGGAGTGATTGATCTGACGGATATGAAAAGGCTGGCCAAACTGGCTCAGGCTGCCTTCGCAAAACAGTCTGGAGAAATGCCCGCGCTCATCGGCATGGTATTTATGTTGAACGCTGAACAACCCGCCCAGCGGCAACGCATGCAACATGAACTCGCTCAATGCGACCCCCGATACAGATTCAATTGAGTGAGGGTCACCTCACGCATGTCTTTGCCAGCCTTCCACGCCAGGTGCCAGTCCAGCGTCTGCTCCAGGCATTGCTGCAACGACCAGCGAGGTTTCCAGCCCAGCATCTGCCGGGCACGGCTGCTGTCCAGGCGCAAGAGACCGGCTTCATGCAGATCACTGGGCTCGATACGCAAGCCGGGGGCTTGAGGCCAGCGACGGGCAAGCAGTTCGACCACTTCGCCCACGCTGCACATGTCTGCTTCACCAGGACCAAAGTTCCAGGCACCGGCAAACTCCGGGCCTTGCTGATACAACCCGGCCGCCAACAACAGATAACCGGCCAGCGGCTCCAGCGCGTGCTGCCAGGGTCGGACTGCCTGCGGGTAGCGCAGGGTTACCGGCTCACTGGCAGACCAGGCCTTGAGTACATCGGGAATCAGGCGCTCCGGTGCAAAATCGCCACCGCCCAGCACGTTACCGGCCCGGGCAGTGGCCAGCGCCAGGCCGTGCTCGGCGTAACGGTCTGCCGGAAAAAACGAAGCCGCATAAGACTGGGCAAGCAACTCGCAACAGGCCTTGCTGCTGCTGTACGGATCATGCCCGCCCAAAGGCTCGTCCTCGCGATAGGGCCAGAGCCATTCCTGATTGGCGTAAACCTTGTCGGTGGTCACCAGCACGCAAGCACGCACACCGCCGACCTGGCGGATGGCTTCGAGCACGTTGAGCGTGCCCATGACATTGCTTGAATAGGTCCCCAGCGGATCGCGATACCCTTCACGCACCAGCGGTTGCGCAGCGAGATGCAGAACGATTTCCGGCTGGGTCTCGGCGATGATTTCCAGCAGAGCACCCAGATCACGCAGATCGCCGCGCTGGTCATTGATGCCCTCGGCAACTCCGGCCAGCTCGAACAGGCTTGGCTCGGTGCCAGGCTCAAGGGCAAAGCCCGTAACGCTGGCGCCCATACTTTTCAGCCACAAAGCCAGCCAACTGCCTTTGAACCCCGTGTGACCGGTCAACAGAACGCGCTTGCCGCTCCAGAACTGCGAACTCAGCCCCACTGCTTCCATGGGGCCTCCCCGCTCTGCCACAGTTGCTCCAGGTAGTTCTTGTCACGCAGGGTGTCCATGGGGTGCCAGAAACCATCGTGCTGGAAAGCCTTCAATTCGCCACGCGCGGCGAGGCCCATCAGGGGTTCGGCTTCCCAGGTAGTATCGTCCCCAGGGATCAGCGGCAATACTTTGGGTGACAACACAAAGAAGCCACCGTTGATCCAGCCGCCATCACCGCGAGGCTTTTCAGAAAAACCGAGCACCAGGTCGCCATCGCGCTCCAGCGCGCCATAACGTCCTGGCGGCTGAACGGCAGTGACTGTCGCGAGCTTCTTGTGAGAGAGATGAAAGTCCACCAAGGCGCTGATATTTAGATCGGAAACACCGTCGCCGTAGGTAAAGCAGAAGGCTTCTTCGTTTTCCAGATAGCGGCCAGCACGACGCAAGCGACCACCGGTCATGGTCTCTTCACCGGTATCGATCAGGGTCACGCGCCAGGGTTCGCTGTAGTTCTGATGAACGTCCATGCGGTTGTTGCACATGTCGAAGGTGACATCAGAGGTGTGCAGGAAGTAGTTGGCGAAGAAATCCTTGATCGCGTAGCCCTTGTAGCCCAGGCAAATCACGAAGTCGTTGATGCCGTGAGCGGAGTACTGCTTCATGATGTGCCAGAGAATTGGCTTGCCGCCGATTTCGATCATCGGCTTGGGCTTGAGATGTGACTCTTCGCTGATCCTTGTACCCAGCCCACCGGCCAGAATTACTGCCTTCATCTCATCCCCTCTTCCACTTCACAGTGCCCCCGTCGAGCTTTCCGGGGCTTTGCAAACCATTTGGACAAACCGTCACCGCTACCTGGATAGCGCTCATCGGCTGGCGCAAATACACGTTTTATGACGATATAAAGGGGAATATGCAGGAAGCGCGCCAGCCTGGATTGCCCAGGCCAGCGTCAACAAAAGGTCAGTCGAGGTGCATCAGTCGGCAAGCCAGCCATTGACCCAATGTTCAAGGTTATCGCTACGCAGAACGAAATCCCGAAGCACCATCTCACGCAACTGATCACCCATGCGATAGCTGGCCTCAGGGTCGGCCAGGTGCATGCGAATCGCCTCCAGCCATTCCTGGGTGCTGTTGCTCTTCACCCGGGTGCAAGGCAGATAACCACGATAAGCCGCAGTGTCGGTACACACCACCGGATACCCGCAAGCGCCGTACTCAAGCAGGCGCAGGTTGCTCTTGCAGTCGTTGAAGATGTGGAACTCCAGTGGTGCCAAGGCCAGATCAAGGTTCAGGCTGGCCAGTTTGGCCGGGTAAGCATCCAGGCTGATGATGCCGTGAAACTCATGGACATATGGACGCAACTCGTCCGGACACATGCCAAAGAACACCCACTCCACTTCGTCAGCCAACTCGCGAACAACCTCGGCAATAATCTCCAGATCGCCGCTATGGCTGGTACCGCCGCCCCAACCCACCCGCGGCTTTTTGGAGGTCCGGCGCTTGCTGCGTAGATTGCTCCACATGGATGCCTCCAGCATGTTCGGCACGACACGAATATCGTTGTGCATGCTCGAGAGCGCGTCGGCCAACGACTCGGTGGTGACCACCACGCGATCACAAAGACCTATGGCGCGGCGCACCATTCGCTCCATTTCCTCATGCTCGGGCTTGTTGCGGGCGTGCAGGTTCTTCTTCGTGGACTGTATGACGTAGTCATCCAGTTCATAAATGCGCCGCGCCCTGGAGTAAGTTTTCATCGGCACGATTTCGTTGATCGGACCTTCGCTGTAGCGACATTGCAGGATGATCACGTCCGGATTCAACCGCTCGATTTCAATAGTCGACGGCGTGGAGTAGTAAACCTGCCCTGTCGCCCTGCCCGCTGCCTGAAGCTCAGCCAATGGCTGAGTCACCCGGTAATGCCCAACGGCGCCGGCATTTATAGGCAGGGCCGCAACCACTGGCAGCGTCTTGCGCACGAACGGACGCCAGCCATTAATCAGCCCAGGATCAAGACCAAAACTGCCGCCCAAGGTCTTCAGTGACAGGTTGACGTTGTAGGCCGGATCCCGGGCAATGATCGGCAACCACCGTTTGTAGTAAGTCTGCGTCTCTACAGCCTTGCGCTCCTCCAGCCCGGCATCGACCGTGACCGGTCGATTGCCAAGGGCCAGTTGAGCATAAGGCGTCCAGACCACCAGATAACCTTGCTGGCGAATTCGCAGACACAGGTCCACATCGCCCAAGGTGCTGGAAAAATTTGACTCATCCAGCCCGCCCACCTCATCAAACACCTGCTTGCGCACCAGTAGACAGTCAGCCCCGACCGCACTGAGATCATGGGCAACCTGCAAACGGTGCATGTAACCAGCCACACGACCGGTAACTCCGTTGATTGCTGAGCTTGCCGGACCATGAAGCCCGAGGATCAACCCGGCGTGCACGACATTGCCAGACGGACCGAACAGCTTGGCTCCCACCACTGCAACCTCCGGACGCTGTCCGTGGTTGAGCAACTCATCGAGCCAGTCCGATTCGGTCACCACCGCAAAGGCGTTGAGCATGAGCAGATAATCGCCTCGGGCATGGTCGGCAGCGAAGTTATAAAGCGCGGCAGTGTTGCCCTGCTCCGGATAGCTCAACACGCGCAACTTGTCACCGCCCAGCTGCGCCATGGCTTCCAGCCAGGCCAGGGTGCCAGGCTGCTCGCTGCCATTGTCCACCAGCAACAGCTCGTACTCTGTGTAGGCCGTTTTTTCCAGCAGACTTTCTGCGCATCGCTGCAAGGCCGCTATCTGATCCTTGCAGGTGATGATGATCGACACCAGCGGGCGCGCTGCGTGCTGGTAATCGATCCGGTTGAGCAGCGGCATGCTGCCCTGACGCAGATCATGCTCAACCCCCAGACGCTGAAGATGTGCGCGCAGCACCGCCGGGTTTTGCTCGACCACTTCCGGCTGGGCCAGCCAACCAGACAGACCTAGCGGCGCCTCTACCAGAATGTCGCTGATGTGTTCCACAACATGGGTGCCATGGGTTTCTACCAGACGCCAGAGCACATCGTGAGGGGCCAGCTCGCCATACCCTGCATCAAAGCCACCGACGGCAAGAAACTGCTCGCGGTTAAACGCCAGCATTCGGCCCACGTAGGGGTAACTGCGCAGCAGATCCAGGTTGAAATCAGGCTTGAAGATCGGGTCTACAGACTCACTGTCGCGCAGCCCGCCTTCATCACTGTAGAGGCACAAGGCATCGGCAAAGGCGACGATCCGCTCGGCCATCACCAGCAAGGCCGGCGCGATAACCCGGTCGCCCGCCTGTAGCAGATAAAACCAGTCCGCGCCCTGCAACTGCCCCAAAACCTCATTGAGCTGTTGCTGCCAGTTGTTCTGCAGCGGCATGCGCAGCGTATTACCCTCCAGAAGGATCTCGGTGCAGCTGCGGGACAGCACCAGTATCAGATGCGGCGGATAATCCTGCGCTTCGAGACTCTGCAAGGTTACCGCCAGCTCGCCGCCAGTGACCTGATCATCAATGATCACCGGGACGATTTTTGGCTGCCAGGACCATCCATCCAGGGTCTCAGGCAAGAGGTCGCGCTGCACCGCGGAGAGGGAGCGACACGCCAGCCATTGCTCATACAACTCTGAAAAACTCTGAGCCTTGACGCCGACTCGCCATGGAAGCGTGGTCTGCCGGGTCCCCATCGAACGGCTGATGCAAATCTCTTCCCAGATCCGCGGGGCCTCGTGGGCCCGGCTCAGCGGCAGATAACGAACCCAGCCATGGGCCGGTGCCGACTCACCACTACGCCCTTTGAGCATCTGCAGCAACCATTCGCGTTCGACGCGCACGGCGTCCTTCATAGACGGCTGTGTGCTCAAGCGATCGGGGTACAACCGCTCCACGCTGAGGATATCGTTGAGCAGCACGAGGTTGCCGCGACGTAACAGGCAAACATACAAAGCGAAATCCAGACTCGCGACAAAGCAATGATCCGGCTGGGTCAGGGCTGGCAGCAGCTCCTGAATATCGGTGCGCCGGAATAAAGTACTGCTGAACCCACCCAGAAAATTGACCGGGAAAGACTCGATAATCGCCAGCAGATCATCGCCCTTGAGGATCGAACTGTGCGGACAGATCACGTCATTTTCCAGACGCTGCGGAAGCTGTATGTTGTCCGCATCCCAGAGCATTCGCTGTGCACAAACCAGGCTAGCATCGGCTTGCTCTATCAGTGCATTGGCCTGCGCTTCGATACAGCTGGGGAAAACAAGATCATCATCACAGAGAAACTTGATGAACTCGCCCTGTGCTTCATTCAAGCAGGCCAGCAGGTTACCCGTCAGGCCCAGATGCTCGGCGTTACGCAAGTAGCGAAGGCTGACGCTCGCGGCGTCGCTCAACGAATCGAAGATAGCCTTGATTTCGCTGCCGCGACTGTCATCACAGACGATGACTTCAAGATTGGAATACGTCTGGTGCAGGGCACTGACCAGTGCAGCGTTGAAAAAGCGCGGGTTGTAGGCGGGGATGACGATACTGACGAGAGGAGCTGGATTCACTGGACATACTCACGAGCGGCGGGCCTGCCTTACGGATCAAGCCCCTTAACCGCTGAAAAAAGACGGTTTGCTCGGCGATGCGCCGCATTTCTGCGGCGTTGCACTTACAACTGACTGAACAGATTCAACTGCGCCAGCTTGGTAAATACCAACTGCGAAGCCGTCAACATGGTCTGCTGCATGGTCAAACGCCCGATAGCATCCACCGGATCGGAGTCGGTAATCTTACCCTGCTCCAGCGTGTTGTTGCCCTTGAGCAGATCATTGGTTATGCCCTGAGCATCGGCACGGGACTGACGGGCACCACCGGCGGAAATGGCGGTTGAGACCCTCTCGGTGCCGCTGGTGATGTTACCGAGGGCAGAATCCAGAGCAGCCTGCAATTTCTGGGCGGCCTGTGGGTCGCCGTCGGCCGGGGTACTCAGCGCGGTGATCACCGATGAAAGGGTATTGAGCACGTTCTGGGTCTGCTGAGTGCCACCCTTGACCACGAACTGGTCATTGATGTCAGGCGTACCATTGATTGTGAAATTAATACCGGAAGCACTGATGGTCGTGTTCGGTGGCGTCAGCGTCATCGTACCGCTGGAAACCGGCGTGCTGCTGCTGGTGATCGGCGATGCATACAACGCGTAGTCGGTGGCCGAGGTGAACTTGAGGACCGCGCCACCGGCAGGGAACGTATTGTTATACGCCGCCAACTCTAAAGCAGTGTTACCCACTGCCGCATCAGTGATCACTGCACCCGACGTGTTGCCGTTGCTGCGCGTAGTACTGATTTTGTCTGTCGTAGCCGCCAGAGTGAAGGTACGCTCAGGAGGCCCGGCAATAGCTGCGTCAGCAAGCGCCGGATCAGCCCGTTCGGCATCCGTAAGGTTCACATTGAGGGAAAACTGTACGCCACGAAAATTAACCGTCTGGGACCCAGCATTTGCCGAAGAGAAATTACCCCCGCTGCTGGCATCGATAGTGACGTCAGTGTTGGTCGCAAGACTCGTGATCTTGTACTGCGTGCTGCTCAGAAAGGTCAGCTCGTAGGGCTGCCCTGCCAGATACTCTGCCGAATAAGCGGCATTGGAGCTGACGATACCCCCGGACAGGCTGATCTTGCCGTCATTGGTTCCAGGCGACGTCAGAGTCGACGAGGTACGGGTGGTGTTGACCGCCGTTTCGAAAGCGTCCCAGCCTGTAGTGTTGCTCGCAACGCTCAAGCCGTCGCCAATGGCGAGGTTGATGGAGGTCTGGTCACCGTTGTAAGAATACGTGCCATCCGAATTCAGGGAATAAGGTGCTGTCGTCGTCTTCGAGCCGGAAAACAGGTACTCGCCGTTGGCATCCTGGCTGTTCATGAGCCCCAGAATCTGGGTCTGCACCGCTTTCAATTCGCTGGCGGCGGATTTACGGTCGTTGTCTGTGTAAGTACCGTTACCTGCAGCAATAATCAGCTCAGACGCCCTTTGCAGCGCATCTTTGATACTGCCCAACGCCGTTTCTGACTTGGTCACGTTGGTGCCAATCGTACTGATGTTGGAACCGTACTGAGTCAGCATCGAGTTCTGTTGGGACAATGCCAGCACTCGCGCGGCACCGACCGGATCATCGGCAGCAGTATTGAGCTTGATCCCGCTGGAGACCTCTTCGCCCGTCTGGTTTACCTTGGCATAGGTGCGCTGGTAATTGGCGGTACTGGTTTCGTAAAACTGAGCAGTTGAAATACGCATGGATTACGCCCCCTTAAAGACTGTTGATCAGCGTGCTGAAAATGGATTGCGCCGCTTTGATGATCTGCGAAGACGCTGTGTAGTACTGCTGATACTTGATCAGGTTGGCGGCTTCCTCATCAAGGGAAACCCCGGATACTGCGTCGCGCGAATTTTTTGACTGGGTCAACAGTGCGGCAGTCGCAGTCGTATCGCTAAGCCCCTGAGCAGCCGCGGAACCGACGTTTGAAACGAGAGTGCCATAAGCAGCCGACATGCTCTGCCCAACGGTACCGTTGACACCTACGGTCTGCTTGGTCTGCAGCGTCAGCAAATCAGTCGCGTTGCGGTTGTCAGCAGACCCCGCGCCGGTCAGAGCAACGTTGTAGGCATCATTGCTGTTGGGCGCACCCGCAATGGTCATCTCGAACGAAAAGGACTGAGCAGCGCTGGCAGAGTCGGTGTAACCCACATTAAAGGTCAGCGTGTTGCTTTGCCCTGGCACGATATTGCCGGTGATGGCGGTACCGGTCTTGTCCAGCACCGCGTTGCCCTGAGCGTCCAGCAACTGATAGCTCTGAACACCCCCTGACGCGGTACCGAACAGCAGCTTCAGCGGCGTCGAGCTGGTGATTGCATTACGCAGGTCAGCCGTTGCCGTGGTGTCGTAAATATTCGATTTAGTCGTGAGTGTCGGCTGGGTAAAAGTACCGGTACCCGAATTGCCTGCTGCGGCAGTCGCCGTCAGCGGTGCCGCCGCAGCGACAGTGCGCGGATCGGAAATCACGGTTGACAATGCCGAGGCCGCATTGCGGGTCGGCGTCAACTTGAAGCTGTCGCCAAACCCCATGTCGTTGCCATTGAGGCTGACCGAGAAGCCATCGAACTGCTTGGGCGGATTGTCATCCAGACTGCCACTGCCGACCGACGTGCCGTCAGGCAAAGACCGAACAATAAATTTCTTGTTGTCACCGCTGTCGTTGAAAACAACCTCGTAATCGCTGGAGGTCAGTTTACTGGTGTCAGTGATCGTGACATCAAGATTGCCCGAACCGGCGGTGTTGGTCGAACGACCGATACTGCGCTGGCTGGTCTGGCTCGGGTCGTTGATGCTGCTGAACAGATTGGAGCCAAAGTTGCCGTTGAGGTCGATGCCCTGATTCAACTGACTGTTGACCTGATCGGAAAGCACCAGCGCCATCCGGCCTAGTTCGTTGGTAGCCGGGGTCAAGACCTCGCTGCGATAACGCAACAGGCCACCGATGGTGCCGCCAGTGATCACCGACGTCACGTCTACATTCGCGGTGCCGTAAGTCAGCTTCAGGCCGTATTGCAGCGGATCGGTCGCACTCGGTGCAGCAGTCATTGTGTACGCAGTGCTGCCAGTGACCAGGGACTGCCCGGTACCGATGTAGACATCGAAGCTGCCGTTGGTCTCGACCACCTTGGCACCGACCAGCTCATTGAGCTGACGCACGGCCTCGTTACGCGAGTCCAGCATGGTATTGGGTGTCGCGCCGGTCGCAGTCGCCGAGGTGATCTGCTTGTTGAGCGAGGCAATAGTCGACGACAGCTTGTTGACCTGATCGGCCGTGGAAGACAACTGGCTGTTAACCGAGCCGTTCTGCGAACTCAGTTGTGAGCTGATCGAGTTGAAACGAGCACTTAACGCGCCTGCCTGGGTCAGGAACAGCTGCCGGGAGTTGGAGTCAGTAGCGAGTTTCGATACACCCTGCAACTGGGTGAAAAACTGCGACAGTGCCGTTGCAACACCCGTGGCGCTGTCCGACAGCAAGGTATCGGTCTTGGAAGCTTGCCCTGAATAAGCCACCGCATCGGCACTCAGCGCGGTACTGGTTTGCAATTGGGCGTCCATGTAGCTGTTGTAGATCCGACGAACGTCGGACAGCGTGGTCCCGGTACCGATATAGCCAGCACCCAGATTCTGCTGCAACGAAGCAGTGGTCATGACCTGCTGACGCGAATAACCCGCGGTATCCACGTTAGCCGTGTTGTTACCGATGGTGTTCATCGCCGCACTACTCGCGGACAGACCCGACAACCCAATTGAAAGCAGCGACATGATTAAAACCTTATAAAGTCGTGGAAGAGCCCGTAGCGGCGGCGTAGTTCTGGTAACTCTTCATCTGTTTCGCAATCTGCGAAATCTTGCTGGCATAGTCAGGATCCGTAGCGTATCCAGCCTTCTGCAATTCTTTTACAAACTGTTCAGGGTTATCGGCAGAATTCACGACTTCTTTATAGCGATTGTTGTTCTGCAACAGGCTGACCAGGTCGTGGAAGCTGTCTGCATAGGAGTCATAGGAACGGAAATCCGCCGTCTCCTTGACCATCTTGCCGTCACGGAACTCGCTGGTAATTGCCCGCGCCTGCTTGCCATCCCAGCTACCCGTCGCCTTGATACCGAACAGGTTGTGACTGCTGCTGCCATCCTGCTGACGCATGATCGACTTGCCCCAACCGGTTTCCAGTGCGGCTTGCGCCACCAGGATCGCCGGATCGACGCCGATGCGCGCAGCAGCATCCTTGGCCAGCGGCAACATGGTTGCCATGAACTCATCGGAATTGCCGAACGCACGTTTGGCCGGAGCCAAAGGCGGCTGAGCAATACTGCGCACGTACTGCGGGGTCGCTGGCGCCAGATTCGGGTCCATCGTCCAGTCGCCGTTTCCACTGCCTGTGCCTTTACTGGCCACGTTGTTGCGAGCAATAGGCGACAGCTCAGTAGCACCCGACGGCACGATGCCCGCCAGCAGACGATCAGTAAGTTTGCTGGGCAATGCCAGGCGGCGGGAATTGAGCGCTGCCACATCGTTGCGCCCTTCTGCCACTGCAGCGGTCCTGTCACTCGCGGCCGAACGCGTCGCCCACAGCGGACGTTGCTGAACGCTGGCAGCCAGACCGTTGGCGGCAGTCGAAGCATCGCCTTTTGCCGCATCAGCGGTAGCAGCCGTGTGCATGTTGCGAGTCTTGGACAATTGACGCATCAGCACGTCTTGCAGGCCGATACCATTGCCTCGCCCGGACAACGTCACGGACAGCTGCTGGTCATACATGTCCTGATACTGCCGGGTTGCGGCGGTATTCATCGGATTGTCCTTGGCCAGCACTTCGTTGGCAGAGCGCATTGCCTTGAGCATCTGACTGACGAACAGCGACTCAAACTCCTGCGCAACCTTTTTCAGATTGGCATCGCTGTTCACATCACCGGTTTTCAGCGAGCTCAGACGATTAAGGTCGGTGTACGCACCTGAATCGATACCTGAAGAAACCGGGCTCTTGGGCATGTCCATTTACAGTGTCCTCAGATCACGATCAGGTCGGCCTGCAACGCGCCGGCCTGTTTCAATGCTTCAAGGATTGCCATCAAGTCGCCGGGCGCAGCGCCCACCTGGTTAACGGCACGAACGATCTCGTCCAGCGTGGTGCCAGGGCCGAACTTGAACATCGGGTGCAGCTCTTGCTGAGCATTGACCTTGGAGCGAGGCACCACAGCCGTCTGGCCATTGGAGAGCGGCCCTGGCTGGCTGACAATCGGGTCTTCGGTGATGGTCACCGTCAGGCTGCCGTGAGTCACGGCAGCGGGCGAAACCTTGACGTTCTGACCAATCACGATGGTGCCGGTACGCGAGTTGATGATGACTTTAGCCGCGGTCTGGCCCGGATCGATTTCGAGGTTTTCCAGCACCGACAGATAGTCAACGCGCTGACCCGGATCCAGCGGCGCGGTCACACGAACAGAGCCGCCGTCGAGCGCCTGGGCAACGCCAGGGCCGAGCAAGTCATTGATCTTGTCCACCACGCGCTTGGCGGTAGTGAAGTCCGAACGGTTGAGGTTCAGCGTCAGCGTATTGCCCTGATTGAAGCCGCTCGGCACTGCTCGCTCAACCGATGCACCACCCGGAATACGACCGGACGACGGCACGTTGACGGTGATCTTCGAACCGTCCCGGCCTTCAGCATCAAAGCCGCCGACGACCAGGTTGCCCTGAGCGATTGCATAGACGTTGCCGTCGACACCTTTCATCGGCGTCATCAACAGCGCACCACCGCGCAGGCTTTTCGAGTTACCGATCGACGACACGGTGATATCAACGGTCTGGCCTGGTTTGGCGAACGCAGGCAAGTCTGCGTACACCGCTACTGCCGCGACGTTTTTCAACTGCACGGTACCGGAACCGGTTGGCACCTTGATACCAAACTGGGCCAGCATGTTGTTGAAAGTCTGCAAAGTAAACGGGGTCTGAGTGGTCTGGTCACCCGTGCCGTTGAGACCCACGACCAGGCCGTAACCGATCAACTGGTTGGCTCGTACGCCGGAAATACTGGCGATGTCCTTCAAACGCTCGGCATGAGCGCCGAACGCGGTAGACAACAGCAGTGCTGCCGCGAGCAATTGCTTGAGATTGATCATGTTTATCCCGCTATCAGAAAGGGAACAACGGGCTGAGGAAGAACCGGTCAAACCAGCCTGGCTGGCTCGAATCGGCAAATGCACCAGTACCTGAATACGTAATGCGCGCGTCGGCCACACGAGTGGACGAAACGGTGTTGTCAGTCGCAATGTCGTCAGCACGAACCAGACCGGCAATGCGCACCAGTTCGTCACCGGTGTTCAGCGTCATCCACTTCTCGCCGCGAACCGCCAGAATGCCGTTGGGCATGACGTCGGCAACGGTCACCGTGACCGAACCGGTCAAGCTGTTGCTCTGGGCAGCCTTGCCGTCACCGGCAGTGGTGCGTGCGCCGTTGTAGCCAGCGCCGAGACTCAAATCGTTACTGCCAATCGGGTTGTTGGTGGTCAGCCCCGAACCGAACAGCGAGGTCAAACCGATGTTCGCCGTGCTGTTCTTGGAGATGCCCGAGCTTGCAGCCTTGCTCGCGGCCATACGCTCCGACAAGGTAATGGTGATGATGTCGCCGACCCGGAAAGCCTTGCGATCGCCATACATGTTCTGCTCGAAACCCGCCTGATAAATCGAGCCGTTGTTCGCTGCAGCAGGCAGCGGCGTACGCGGCATCACCGGCGCGTAATAAGGGTCATTAGGCTTGGCATTAGGCGCAACGCAGCCTGCCAGCAGAGCGATTCCACAGAATGGCACCACCAACACAGAAAACCGCAGAACAGATAGCCGTTTCATGACACTTAAAACCTCGCGGTGTAACTGGCGCCGGGCAGGCGCCGTATCGAATTGAGCGGGTACAGCAACAGGTCAAACAGGTCGATCAAAGCGTTACAGGTTCTGCGTCAGGTTCTGCAGCATCTGGTCAGCCGTCGAGATCACTTTCGAGTTCATCTCGTAAGCACGCTGAGTGGTGATCATGTTGACCAACTCTTCAACGGTGCTGACGTTGGAAGCTTCGAGGGTGTTCTGCAAAGTCGTACCCAGGCCGTTCAGGCCAGGCGTACCCACTTGCGGCGCACCGCTGGATGCAGTTTCCAGGAACAGGTTGCCACCTTGCGCTTGCAGACCAGCCGGGTTGATGAAGTCAGCCGTCTGGATGTTGCCGATAATCTGTGGCGTTGCAGTCGCACCGGCCAAGGTGATCGACACCGTACCGTCCTGACCCACGGTGAAGGTCTGGGCGTTCTGCGGTACGACGATGGCGGGTTCCAGCGCATAACCATTGGCGGTCACGATCTGGCCGTTGCCGTCCAGGTGAAACGTACCGTCACGGGTGTAGGCGATGGTGCCGTCAGGCTGCATGATCTGCAGGAAGCCACGACCGTTCACTGCGATATCCAAAGGGTTTTCGGTGGTTTCCAGGCTACCGGCGGTGAAGTTTTTCTGCGTACCGACGATGCGCACACCGGTACCCAGCTGCAGACCGGACGGCAGTTCGCTGTCCTGGGTCGACTGAGCACCCGGCTGACGCTTGATCTGATAGAGCAGGTCCTGGAACTCGGCGCGATCACTTTTAAAACCCGTGGTCGAGACGTTTGCCAGGTTGTTGGAAATGGTCGTCAGGTTCATGTCCTGAGCGGCGAGACCGGTTTTCGCGACATATAGTGCAGGAAGCATTCTTTCTCTCCTCGTGCGTCGGTTTATCGACGCAAGCTGTCAATGGTTAGCCCTGCAAGATGCGCGTGGCGGATTCGTCGTTCTGCTCAGCGGTTTTCATCATCTTGACGTGCAATTCAAACTGGCGGGACAAGGCCAGAACGGAAGTCATTTCTTCCACGGCATTGACGTTGCTCGCCTGCAAAAAGCCCGACTCGACCTGAACGTTGGCGTCGGCTGGAGCCGCAGCACCGCTCTTCAGGTGGATCAGGCCATCTGGGCCTTTTTCCATGGTTTTCATATCAGGCCTGACCAGCTTGATGCGGTCGACCTGAGCCATGACTTGAGCGCTCTCGCCCAGGGAACGAACGCTGATGGTCCCATCAGCGCCGATTTCAATCTGTTGTTGCGGCGGCACGGCGATAGGACCGCCGTTGCCCATGACCGGCAAACCATTGCCAGCCCGAAGCACGCCGACGGCATCGATATTCATGCCTGCACTGCGTGTATAAGCCTCGCCACCATCAGGTGTCTGAACGGCAATCCAGCCATCACCCTTGACCGCGATGTCGAGATCACGACCGGTCTGGATCATTGCGCCGCCACTGAAGTCAGTACCGGGACGTTCGCTCATTGCGTAGGCACGCGAAGGCTGAACCTCGCCAAACACTGGCATCGAGCGCGCCTGTTCGAGGTCGCGCATGAAGCCGTTTGTCGAGACGTTAGCCAGGTTGTTGGCATGAGCCTTTTGCGCAACGGCGTTTTCAGATGCACCGCTCATCGCGACGTAAAGCAACTTGTCCACAGTCTTCCTCCTCTGACAGACGTTTGCCGTCTGTAGCTGTTCTAACAGGGAGATAGCAATATCCGGACCAACTTGTCGGCGTTGATACAAAGCACTGATTGTTCAGCAAAAACAGGCGTGCTCGTCGTGAGGACTGAAGTACGGGATGGAAATGCGGCGGCGGATTGCCACATTTGCTTCGAGGGGTCGGATGGGCCGCCAAAAAAACTACGCTGTGTGTTTTTGTATGGCGATTTTGTGTACATATCCGTTGTCGCGGTAATGGCTTCTATTGGTTGCGCCCTTACGGCGCCTCACTTTTGATGGAGCGCAAAAGTAAGCAAAACGCTCTTGCCCCACCACTTGGCACCTCGCTGTCGCTCGGTGTACCCGCCCGCAGATCCTGAACCGTGGGCCGCCGCAATGGGCCATCCATGGCCCGGTGCGGCTAACCCGGCATCCTTGCCGGGTTGCCCACGCTTCAGAATCTGCGTTCGGCCAGCGTGGTTTAACGGGGCGCTTAAGATCAAAATCAAAAGCAGATCAAAAGCAGATCAAAAGCAGATCAAAAGCAGCGATTTCACCGCGGAACGGTAGGAGCGAACTTGTTCGCGAGACGTCAGCACAGCCAGCACAAATCTCATCTGACACACCGCTTCGCAGCCTTCGGCAGCTCCTACAGAACATCGGTAAGTTCACACAATCAGGTCGGCTGTCAGGCCGCCGCGCTTTTGATTTTGGGCGCCCCGTTAAACCACGACGGCCGGAATGCGATATTGCTGCGTGGGGTGAACCGGCAGGGATGCCGGTTTAGCCGCCTCAGGCCATGGATGGCCGGTGGCGGCGACCCCACGCAGCAATGTCGGATTCCGGGTATGCCGAGCGACAGCGAGGCACCTAGTGGTGGGGCAAGAGCGTTTTGGTTACTTTTGCGCTGTTCAAAAGTGACGCGCTGTAAAAGCGCAACCAATATAAGCCGTTACCCCAATAATGGATATGTACACAAGAATCACAGCATGACGCCGATGCAGTGATAGTCTTGCACCCAGCACTTACCCCGAGAGCACCAGCCAACCGACATGAAAACTCATGCAGGTTTTACCTTGATCCTTGCCGCATCCATTGCATTGGCAAGCATCACCGTACAAGCGAAAAACGCCCGCTATTACCGGTGGCAAGGCGCGGACCGCATCGTCTGCGCGCAAACCAGCCCCGGCGAGGGCTGGAAGCGACTGAACGGCTCCTTTATCAAGTCCGACTGCTCAATCTGATCAGGTCGACTGAATCAACGTCTGCATCAACGTCACCTCGGTTGAAATCGCTTTAGAGTTCGCCTGATAGGCCGTCTGCGCCTGAATCAACTCAATCAACTCATCAGCCAGCGTCACGTTGGAACCCTCCAGCGACTGACCAATGATGACCCCCAGCGTCCCGACACCCGGCTCATCAAAATTGGCAGGCCCCGAGGCACGTGTCTCACCCCAGCGCGTGTCACTCTGAGGCTGTAACCCCTGAAGATTAGCGAAACTGGCAAGCATCACCTGACCGACATCACGGGTAAGACCATTGGTAAAACCCGCCCGCAGCACGCCATCGCGACCCATGGTCAAACCGCTTAATTTCCCCGAAGGATGTCCATCCACCTGCTGTGCCGAACGATTCGAAGCACCGTTGTGCTGGCGCAACCCCGTCAAATCGATGGCAATACCGCCATCGCTGCCCGCCGCACCATTGGATACCCAGCGCTCACGACTGGTCCCGCGATTTTGAACAATGGCCGGCACCCAGCCCTCGAGCTGCAGGCTATCTGCGCCGTTGCCAGTCATTCCCGGCATACCGACCAGCGACTTCAATGAGCCGTCCCGATTGAAAACAACGTTGGCCGTCATAGGCTCTGTGGACTCGGGCGACTGAGGGTTACGGTCATTGATCAGCACATGCATCCGCCAACTGTTAGTCCCGTCCTTGACGAAGTATTTCTTCAGCTCGTGCTGATTGCCCTGACCGTCAAAGATCGCGTTGGCAAATACCCTGCTGTAAGTCTTCAGATTGGTGGGATCGAAGACCGGCACAGGCCGGACCATCACAGGATCGCTGTCATCGAGGGCACTTGCCGCGCCATCGTTCAGGGACAAAGACACCGCCCCGCCATCTGCAGCACCATTGAAAACCCAATTACCGTTCACATCTTTGGCTGGACGCCAGCCATGCAGCGAAAACTCGGTGTCCGAGACCTTCCGGATATGCTGTGTGTTGCCAGAGTATTGCAGCGTTCCGTTTGCCGCTTTCTCCAGCGTGACATGCTGCGGAGCCGTACTGCCAGGATCGACGGGATTACGACCATCCACTAATACATACATCGACCATTGATTCTCGTCGGTCTTGACGAAGTACTGCTTGAGCTCGTGATCCACAGGCGGGGCTGGCGCGACGCCTGCGTCCTGAATGGTCCGGCTGGTCATCCGCGTGTAAGTCGCAGGGTTGTCCGGATCAAAGGCAGGCAACTGTGCAAGGGACGGCAGCGACGTATCCAGATTGACTGTTTCGGCAATTTTCGAGGTTGCCTTGGGCTCAATATTGGAAGCATTAATCTTCAGATCACTGCGTACTCCCGTCATGATCTCGCCTCTCTCGTTGGCCGCGTATCCCTGCAAACGCGCGCCTTCGCTGTCGACGATGAAATTGTCGGCATTCTTGAGGAATGCTCCGGCACGCGTATAAGCCAGCGAGCCGCGCTCACTCACTACAAAGAAACCATTGCCCTGGATCCGCATATCCAGGGCACGGCCCGAAGTGGTCATGGTGTCACCCTGGTTGAAGTTCTGCCGCACCTCCGATAAACGCACACCATCACCCGCAGCGTTCTGCCCACTTCCCAAGTGTGAAGACGAATACAACGCGGAAAATTGCGCACGCGAGGATTTAAAGCCAACCGTTCCGGCGTTGGCAATATTATTGCCCGCTACTTCAAGCCGTTTGTTAGCAGCTTTTATTCCACCAATAGCAATATTAAACGACATTGAAACTCCCTTTTACCGTCGACGGCTTTTATTGAGGAGTTTTTATTCTCACATTATCGCGAGTAGGAAATTTCCATAGTCGTTGAGTGACCGATCTGGAAATTAATATTCAATGTAGGACGCCGTTTATTATTTAACGCCCATAAAAAAGCCCCTTCGAAAAGGGGCTCTTCAAGCAGCGTATACAGCGACGTTTATCACGTCATCTGGATAGTGGTCTGCATGATAGTGCTTTGCGTAGAGATGGTCTTCGCGTTCGCCTGATAGTTACTTTGTGCCTTGATCAGGTTAACCAGCTCCATTGTCAGGTCAACGTTGGAGTCTTCCAGCGCCTGGCCGGAAATTTCGCCCAGCGTACCCGACTGAGGAGCACCGGTAACCGGAACGCCTGAGGCGAAGGTTTCACGCCAGTTGGTACCACCGGCTGGAGACAGACCCTGCACGTTGGCGAAGTTGGTCAGCGAAACCTGACCAATCACCTTGGATTGACCGTTGGTATAACTGGCAAACAGGTTACCGGTAGCGTCAACGCTCATGGAACTGATCTGACCGGTCGCATAACCATCCTGAGACTTGGTGATAGCGCCCGACACAGAAGCCGTTTGAGTAGTCGACAGCATGTCCAGCTGGATACCGCCGACAGCAGCCGCCGCACCGTTATCAACCCAGTTTGGAACCGTCGCAGTGCCCGCGTTGTAAGCCGGATCCCAGTTGGATATCTGGAAGGTACCGTCAGTATTGACCACGACGTTCGCAGTCGACGTCGGCAACGGGTCAGTAATCAGTGCCCCTGCAGAGTCAAAGCTCAATACCGTCTGATCCGGAGTGGTAGCGGTCGCCAGATCAGCGTTGGCAGGGTCACTGATGCTACGGCCATCAATCAGCGAGTACATCGTCCAGGTGTTAGTGCCGGACTTGGCAAAGTATTGGTCCAGGGTGTGCTGGTTCCCCTGCGAGTCATAGATCGCAGTGCTGATAGGGAAATTGTAAGAAGCGGTATTACTCGGATCGAACGGAGTGACAGCAGGCACCGTCGCGGTAGAGTTCATGTTCGACGCGAGCGAGATCTTAGCAGTCGGATTTGGCGCCTGGTTCGAAGAATCGACCCGCAGGTTTTGGGAGACCCCCGTTACCACGTTACCGTTGGCATCAACGTTATAGCCCTGCAGGTTCATGCCGGAACTGTTAACGACGTAACCTTCCTTATCGGTATGAAAAGCGCCTGCGCGAGTGTACAGCTTCTCGCCATTGTTGCTGATCATGAAGAAACCGTTACCGTTAATCGCCAGGTCGAGGCTGTTGGCGGTGCCGGTAGTCAAGGTGCCCTGAGTAAACTGCTGGGACACTGCAGCGGTTCTTACGCCACTGCCAACGTTGGTATTGCCGGAAGTACCGCGAATGGATTGCGCGTACTGATCAGCAAACTCCACACGGGAAGCTTTGAACCCGTTGGTTGCAACGTTGGCAATGTTGTTGCCTGCTACGTCGAGACTTTTATTTGCTGCGTAGAGCCCACTAAGACCGGTATTGAATGACATGTAACACTCCTTCGCCGTCGAGTCGGCTCTAAATTCCGATAGTTTGTACTTTGGACAGCGCGATAGTTTGACCGCCCGCCAGGTTAAGCATCATTTCCCCACCATTGACCCCGGTGGTCACACTGTTGACCGTGGCAGGCAGATACGTGGCGAGACCTGTCGCAGCACCGTCCAGAGAGCCTGAAGCCACAAAGCTGTAGTTGCCGGAAGCGACTTTTTCACCCGCTTCGTTGGTGCCGTCCCAAGTGAAACTTGAGGTACCCGCAGACTGGCTACCCATGTCCACGGTCTTGACCAGATTCATCTGCGCGTCATAAATCTTGACGTTGGTTGTCGTGCTGGAAGAAGGCACAACTACAGAACCCGTCATGCCCTTCGTGGTATCAACCGAGGTTGAACCTGCATTCACAATTACTGAACGGCCTACCAGGGAAGAAGCTTGCAGTGCTTGCGAGGACTGATAGAGGCCAGCAATGCCGTCCACCGTGGTCGTCAGGTTCTGCATGCTTTCCAGGCTGCTGAACTGCGCCAACTGGGCAACGAACTCGCCGTTGTCCTGCGGCTCCAGCGGGTTCTGGTTCTTCATCTGAGTAACCAGCAACTGCAGGAAAGCATCTTTGCCCAACGCGTCGTTGGAACTGGTCTTGGTTGCAGTAGGGTTTTGCAGCGAACTTATGAATTTCGCGGATACATCGTTTTCAACGGCCATTTACGCGCCCCTTATCACTGACCGAGGGTCAGGACTTTTTGCATCATGGATTTGGCGGTGTTCATGATTTCCGCGTTGGTCTGG
This sequence comes from Pseudomonas quasicaspiana, assembly GCF_021147825.1. NCBI lineage: Bacteria > Pseudomonadati > Pseudomonadota > Gammaproteobacteria > Pseudomonadales > Pseudomonadaceae > Pseudomonas > Pseudomonas quasicaspiana. The sequence goes on along the minus strand of NZ_JAGTPI010000076.1, from coordinate 1,048 downwards.
AACGAACGACTGGCGGAAATCATGTCGGCCATTTCTTCAACGACGTTTACGTTCGGGTAGTACACGTACCCATTGCCATCGGCAGACGGATGATTCGGCTCGTAGCGCGCTTCGAGGTTGGAAGCATCTTCAATGATGCCGTTGACCTGTACGCCCTGACCGGCTTCACCTTGATCCTGGAACAGCGAACCGCCGCCCTGCTGGCTTTGCTGGAAAACGGTCGCGAACACCGGGTGACGGGCGCGATAAGTCTGGTCCATGCTCGAAGACACAGTCTCGGCGTTGGCGATGTTACTTGCGGTGGTGTTCAACCGAGTGGTCTGAGCACTCATGCCGCTACCGGCAATGTTGAAGACGTTGGCTAGAGACATGAATTACTCTCCACGAAGAGCTGCAACCAGCCCTTTGAATTTACTGTTGAGCAAAGTGAAGCTGGCCTGGAAACCGACGGAGTTTTCCGCGTAGTTGGCGCCTTCCACTTGAGCATCGACGGTGTTCTGATCCAGCGACGGTGCCGACGGTGTGCGGTACATCAGTGTGCCGTCGGTGTTGCCCATGCCTTCAGCTTCGATATGACGGTTATTGGTCATATTCATCGCAAACTTGCCGTTGCTGACCTTGTCGCTTTCGGCGGCCAGCACGGAAGAGAAGTCCAGATCACGCGCCTTGTAGTTCGGCGTATCGGCGTTGGTGATGTTGTTAGCCAGGACTTCGGCACGCTGAGCGCGGAAGCTGAGTGCCTTTTCGTGAATGCCTAGCGCTTTATCGAAGCTAATGCTCATTTCGGGAAACCTTTACCGGTTGACCAGATTTTCTTGATAGAGACATAGCAATCAGCGTGCCAGTTTAGGAAATGCCCTGTTTCAAAGGGCTGCAGGGCTGAGCGGCAGGAGGGATGACAGAAAAGCGGCAAGTCATTTCCGCTGAGAGCGGCATAAGCGGCAAGGTGAACGCCGTAAAATTGCCAGGGTGGAGTCAAATGTGCTGAGTTCTATGGTGTTCTTATCGCGGGCAAGCCTCGCTCCCACAGGCAGAACGCAATCTCATG
>NZ_JAGTPI010000075.1:0-28055 GCF_021147825.1 Pseudomonas quasicaspiana | reverse complement strand
GCCGAAGGCTGCGATGCGGTGTGTCAGTCACTCCGCATCGCAGCCTTCGGCAGCTCCTACAGTGGGTATGTGGTTCAAACGCTTGGCTGCAGATCAGAAACTCATCTCAACCACATCATCCGGCACGATCAATTTTCCGGCGGTTTTGGCGATGATTTCTTCAACGCTCACGCCCGGTGCGCGTTCGCGAAGAATAAAAGCACCGTTTTCGATTTCCAGATACGCCAGGTCAGTCAACACCTTGCGTATGCAGCCAGCGCCGGTCAGGGGCAGGCTGCAGCGGGGGAGCAGCTTGGACTCTCCGTCCTTGGACGCATGGGTCATGGTGACAATGATATTGTCGGCACCGGCCACCAGGTCCATGGCACCGCCCATGCCTTTGACCAGTTTGCCGGGGATCATCCAGGAGGCGATATTGCCTTCCACGTCGACTTCGAAGGCCCCCAGAACCGTGAGGTCCACATGGCCGCCACGGATCATGGCGAAGGACTGGGATGAGTCAAAAATCGATGCGCCGACGCGGGCGGTTACGGTCTGCTTGCCAGCGTTGATCATGTCGGCATCGATGGTTTCTTCGGTGGGGAATTCGCCCATCCCCAGCAGGCCGTTTTCCGACTGGAGCATGACGTCGATGTCGGTGGGGACGTAGTTGGCCACCAGCGTCGGAATGCCGATTCCGAGGTTCACGTAGTAGCCATCCTTGAGTTCGCGTGCAACGCGTTGAGCCATTTGTTCGCGGGACAGTGCCATGGTCTGAAGTCTCTTTGTTGTTTTTGTGCCGCTGCCTGTGCAAAGCAGCATCCGGAGCCGGATTGCGTCAGGCTTTTCTGACGGTGCGCTGTTCGATGCGCTTCTCGAAAGTACCGAGAATGACCCGGTCGACATAAATACCTGGCGTATGAATCTGCGAAGGCAACAGCACGCCGGGTTCAACAATTTCTTCGACTTCGACCACGGTGATCTTGCCCGCGGTCGCTACCACCGGGTTGAAGTTCTGTGCGGTATGACGATAGATCACATTACCGAAGTGGTCGGCTTTCCAGCCTTTGACGATGGCGAAGTCGCCAGTAATGGCTTCTTCCAGAATGACATTGCGGCCGTTGAACTGGCGGGTTTCCTTGCCTTCAGCGACCGGTGTGCCATAGCCCGTTGCGGTGTAGAAGGCTGGGATACCAGCGCCGCCTGCGCGCATTTTTTCGGCGAGCGTACCTTGGGGAGTGAGTTCGACTTCCAGTTCGCCGCTGAGCAACTGACGTTCGAACAGCGCGTTTTCGCCGACGTAGGAGGAGACCATCTTACGAATCTGACGATCTTCGAGGAGGATGCCCAGACCAAAGCCATCGACGCCGCAGTTGTTGGAAACAACCGTCAGGCCTTTCACGCCCATGCGCTTTATTTCCGCAATGAGGTTTTCCGGGATGCCACATAGACCGAAGCCGCCGCACAGCACTGTCATGTTGTCGGTCAGCCCGGCGAGGGCTTCCTGATAAGTCGCCACTCGTTTGTCGAGTCCAGCCATGATGATCCGCCTTTTATAGTTGTGGTCGACGGTCTGGCCGTCAGGGGAGCGTTGCAACATCTTCTCTTGGGGGGAGTGTTTTGTTAATTTTGTTTTTCTGATCGATTAATAAGAAAAGTAAATATATGAACGTCAAGCAGCTAAGGGCTTTTCTGGCCGTTGCCCAGCATTTGAGCTTTGCCCAGGCGGGGGAGCGGCTGCATGTGTCGCAACCCGCCCTGAGCCTGACCATCAAAAGTCTGGAGGATGATCTGGGCGGGCAATTGCTCAGCCGCACCACGCGCACCGTCAGCCTTACGCCCGAGGGTGAAACCCTGCTGCCGCTGGCCCGGCAACTGCTGGCTGACTGGGACAACGCTGAAGAACTGCTGCGTCAGCGCTTTACCCTGCAACTGGGCAAAGTGTCGGTGGCCGCCATGCCATCGTTTGCCGGTAACCTGCTGCCTGGCGCGCTGAAGGTGTTTCGCAATCGCTACCCACGAGTCAATGTAGCCGTTCATGACCTGATCAACGAAGAAGTGCTGGAAATGGTCCGTCATCGACGGGTTGAACTGGGTATCGGTTTTGAACCTGAGTCCAGCAACTCGCTGGTGTTCACGCCGTTCTATACCGATCGCTTTGTTGCAGTGGTACCGCAGGATTCGCCATTGGCACAACGCAAGGAAATCACCTGGCAAGAACTCTTGCAGGAAGATTTCATCGCCTTGCAGCGCCCATCAGCGGTGCGTTTGCTGCTGGAACATCATCTGCAAGCGCAGCACGGCAAGCTGTCCGTTGCGTTTGAAAGCCACCAGTTGTCGACCATCGGCCGAATGGTCGCCAGTGGTCTGGGCGTAAGCGCAGTGCCTTCGTTGTGCATTGAACAGATGCATGAACTGGGCGCGCATTGCATTGCGTTGGTGGGGCCTGCGATTGAGCGGCCCATCGGCCTGATGATGCTCGCCGATCACAAGTTGTCGGCCGCTGCTCAGGCCTTGCGCGAGGTGCTGATCGAGCATGCCCAGGCGCAGGTTCCTGGTCTGCTGCACGTCTAGGTCGGGTCTGTTGATCCAGGAGTGGATCACTCGAGGCGGGGGCGAAACTGTCACAAACTTCACATTCGCGCATCTGGCGTTCCGGTATCGTGCTGCAGAATTACAACTAAATGTTTCTGCAGTGCTCTCGACCGCAGGACCGACGATAAGGAAGAGTGCCTTGGATGTTTCTTCTGCTGCCTGGCTGTTACACGACACCCGCCTGATTATCTGCTGCCTGATCGCGATTGCCACCATCATCGTGCTGATTAGCGCTACTAAACTTCCGCCATTTCTTTCGATTCTGATCGGCACGTTTATCGCCGGGATCGGTGCCGGTCTGCCTGCCGAAGAAGTCGCCAAGGCCTTCAGTAAAGGCGCAGGCGGGATTTTGGGCGAGGCCGGATTGATTATCGCTCTGGGCGCGATGCTCGGCGCACTGATGGCTGAATCGGGCGCTGCGGACCGTATCGCCACTACGTTGCTGGGGTTTGGCAAGGGCAGGTCGTTGCCTTGGGTGATGGCCCTGGTGGCCATGGTTATCGGTCTGCCGCTGTTCTTTGAAGTCGGTCTGGTACTGATGGTGCCGATCATTTTTGTCATGGCCCGACGCTCTGATCAGCCTTTACTGAAAATCGCGATTCCGGCTCTGGCAGGCATGACCACCTTGCATGCATTGATGCCGCCGCATCCGGGACCGCTGATTGCGGTCAGCGCGCTGCATGCCGACCTTGGGCTGACCATGCTGCTGGGCATCTGCATTGCGGTTCCGGCGGTGATTCTTGCCGGTCCTTTGTACGGCAACTGGTTATCCAGACGCATGGACATCAAGGAACCGGCCGAGTTGGGCGAATTATTCTCGACCAAACCTGACGTGACCCGTCAGCCGGGTTTTGGTATTTCGCTGCTGATTATTCTCTTGCCGGTGATCCTGATGCTGGGGAGCACGCTGGCCAAGATATTCATGGCCCCGCACAGCTCGCTGGCGCTGACCCTGAAGTTTCTCGGCGAGCCCCTGGTTGCGTTGAGCATCGCGGTTATTGCGGCGGTCATTTGTCTGGGCTGGGCCAATGGCCTGACGCGCGAGCACGTGAACGGCACTTTGCGTAAAAGCCTGGCACCGATTGCAGTCCTGCTGCTGACCATCGGTGCGGGCGGCGGGCTCAAGCAGACGTTGCTGGATGCTGGCGTGAGTCAGACCATCAGCAAGGTCGCAGAGGGTGCGCATATTCCATATCTGTTGCTGGCCTGGCTGATCGCAGTGGCGCTGCGTCAGGCCACCGGTTCAGCGACCGTCGCGACGACCACCACGGCGGGTATTCTTGCGCCGATGATGGCGGGGCTGGCGGCAACGCAAAGCTCACTGGTTGCGCTGGCGATTGGTGCAGGCTCGGTGTTCTTTTGCCACGTCAACGATGCGGGTTTCTGGATGGTCCGCGAGTATTTTGGTCTTCAGTTGAAGCAGACGCTCTGGGTCTGGTCGGTACTGCAGACCATTGTGTCAGTGGTGGGGTTGGTGGGCACGCTGCTGTTATGGTGGTGGTTGACGTAAGGCGGCTGCGGTCTCTGTGGGAGCGGTGCTTGGTCTGGGCGGCATTCCGACGATTCAGGCGACTTGGTGTATCAGGCATATCGTGTAATCGTTCATCGCGAGCAAGCTCGGCTCCCACAGGGTTCCGTGTGTGAGCACAACGGCAACACGCGCTGGCTGGTGATTGCCCGGCCTCTGTACTCCATCATTTTCAGCGACCCCCACAGGTAACCCCATGCCAGACCGCGAAATCATTATTCCACCTTCCATGCGCAATATCGTCGAGCGCGCGGGGTACGTTCCGGCGGTCAAGGTTCAAAGCACGCTGTACTGTGCCGGGCAGATCGGACGCACGCCGGACCTTGAGGTCATTGCCGATCCTGAACAACAGTTCATCGCCTGCTGGGAAAACCTGCGCACTGTGCTTGCCGAGGGCGGTTGCAGCTTTGAGGACGTGGTAGAAATGACCACTTTTCACGTGTCCATGAGCGAGCACATGGCGGTTTTTCGTGACGTCAAAGAGCGCCTTTTCCCCCGCGGACTGTCTGCCTGGACGGCCATTGGTGTATCAGAACTGGCTGTCCCGGGGCTGCTTCTTGAGATCAAGTGCATCGCTGTTCAACGCGGCTGATCAGGCCAGGACCAATCATCAAATAAACCGAACTCGTGGGACGGTGTTGATTCCAAACAGGGTATTCATTCAACTACCTCGCGAGGAACATCATGAGTAGAGACCCTGTAGACAGCCAGGCCGCCCAGACTCCCGGTCCGAATCCCAACCCGAGCGAATCGGATGGCAGGTCCACGTCCGACAATGATGTGCGTGAGGCCGATATCAATGAAGTCGAGCCCGATGATCCCGATGTAGCGGGTGATGACGCTTCAGATAGCCCAAGCTGACACGTACCGTGGCGAGCAAGGTCATCACGGCCCAAGACCTGGCGATCGACCTGAAGAGCGGTTATGAAGTCGCTCTGTTCAAATGGTTTATCGCCAGTTTTCTCATGGGCAAGCGTATTCAGGCGGATATCGCAGCGCAGGCTTATCGGGTCATCGTCGATCAGCATGGTTGCGACACGCCGCGTAAAATGGCCAGCCAGTCCCATCGGCATCTGGTTGCGATGCTCGGTGAGGCGCACTACGTGCGTTATGACGAGACGACGGCGACACGTTTGACTGCCATGAGCAAAAAGCTTATCGAGGAATATGCCGGAAAGATTGGCGAAATCCATAGTCGCAGTGGAAGCCGCAGCGGATTCGAAAAGTGCCTTGCCGAGTTCGACGGAGTAGGGCCAAAGACCGTCGAAATATTCATGCGCGAAGCCGGCGAGGTGCTGTATTGATTCAGGTCGGCTGCGCTGGCTGGAGCTTGCCCCGCGAGCACTGGCCTGAGTTTGCCGAAGAAGGTACACACTTGCAGCGCTACGCCACCTCGTTATCGGCGGTCGAGATCAACAGCTCTTTTTACCGCCCGCACCGTCCGCAAACCTGGCAGCGTTGGGCTGAGAGCGTGCCTGCGGGCTTTCGTTTCTCCGTGAAAATGCCCAAGTCAATTACTCACGAACATCGTCTTCAGGGCTGTGAGCATCTGCTTGAGCAGTTCCTGACTCAGTGCCTGCATCTGAAGGACAAGCTGGGCTGCCTCCTCGTGCAGTTACCGCCCTCACTGACTTATGACCCGACAATCGCAACGGCTTTCTTTGAGGCCTTGCGGAAGGGTTATGACGGCAGCCTGGTGATAGAGCCGCGTCCTGCGAGTTGGCGCGATGCCGAGTCGTTGCTCAATGGTTTTCAGGTCGGTCAGGTGGCGGCAGACCCTTCACCCATTACCGGTGGAGATACGCCGGGAGGCTGGTCGGGTGTTCAGTATTGGCGACTTCACGGTTCGCCACGCCTTTATCACAGTGCTTATGAACTGGCGTACTTGCAGGAACTGGCGGTGAAATTGAATACCTCTGCCGACGCTGGCCTGGAAACCTGGTGCATCTTCGACAACACCGCCAGCGGGCACGCCGTTCACGATGCGTTATTGCTGCGCAGATTGCTGGCTTGAGCAGACGGTTGTTCTTTCGAATGAGTCCTTTCCGGCCTCGTTGCATTCGCAGGCACCGCACTGGATTTGAGCAAGGCCTGGATGGCCTGGCTGTAAGCCTGACGGCCCACTCGCATGCTGTTGTTATGAGTCCCGCCCGGCACCAGCAATAGCTTCTTGGGCTCCTGCGCCGCGGCAAACAACTCCTCGCTGAAGCGCGGCGGTACATATCGGTCGTCCATGCCGTGCACGATCAACACTGGCATGTGGATGTCGGCGATCTTGTCGACGGAGTCGAATTTCTGTGACAGCAACCAGCGTACGGGTAATGAGGTGTAGTTAGTGGCCACTGCGGTGGCGACGTCAGCGAGGGTGGTGAAGGTCGATTCGATGATCAGCCCACGCGCCTGTGCCGGTTGCGTGCCGTCCTGAGTATCGCGCCCCAGTTCGGCAGCCAGATCCACAGCCACTGCCCCGCCCAGGGAATGGCCGTAAATCAGCCGACGGCTGGCGTCCGGTTGCAGAAGCTTGAGGCGCTCCCAGGCGATGCGGGCATCTTCATAGACGGTGCTTTCTGAAGGAAGCGGGCCACGACTTTCGCCGAAGCCACGGTAGTCGATTGCCAACACCGAGAAACCCAGCGCGTGCAGCTCTTCGATACGAAACAGTTGGCCGGTCAGGTTCCATCGTGATCCGTGCAAGTAGAGGACGGCTGGGGCATCTTTGCGATTGGCAGGCCACCACCAGCCGTGAATGCTTTGCGACAGGCCGAATTGCGGAGCTTTGAGTTCCAGTTCCTGCACATTGGCCGGTAGCCCGCTGTACCAACTGGCGGTGCCGGGTTCAATACGGAACACCAATTCCCGCTCGGTGTGTTCCAGGACGGAGCAGCCCACGGGCAAACCAATGATGAACACCAGCATGCAGGTCCAGGTAAGCCAGCGCGCCCGGATACGAGCCAGAGAAAATATGGCCATGAATTACTTCCCCCGACTTTTCAAGCGAAAGGCTGACTGTAACGGCGTTGTCATGATACCGATTGATTGATCGGTTACAGAATATTGCGGGCGCAGTCGGTCTGATTTCATGGGCGGAAATGATCGTTGATCAGGCCGGTCATTATTTCGCAGGCGGCGCTGGGCACTCCTGGAGCCTTGACCAGTTGTCGTTCATGCAGCGGGAGGGGTGGCAAGCCTTCATCCCGACCGAGAATGCGCATCTGCGCGCCGACCCGGCTGCGGTCAATGATGCCGATAGCCAGTCCGGCGCAAATAGCCGTTTCCAGCGCGCTGGAACTCGCCGACATGACCACGGTGCGCCAGGCTCTGCCGATCTCATTCAGCGTGTTAACAGCGACGCTGCGGTAAGGGCAACCTTCGCCGTGCAGTGCCAGGGGTACGGGTTTGTCATGTGCCAGTTGGTAGCCTGGAGCGGCGACCCAGACGGGCTCGGTGGTCCCGAACGTATGCAATGGCCGGTCAGCGCTGGCGGTCTCGATTGGTACCACGAGCAGCGCCAGATCCAGCTGGCCGCGCTGCAATTGCTCATTCAGCCGACCGCTGGAGGCGGTTTCAACTTCAAGCTCTATTTGCGGGTAGCCGCTGGTCAATGGGCTTAGCGTGCTGTGTAACAGGCTCGCTGCATATTCTTCGGAGATACCCAACCGCACTCGACCGCTGATCGTCGGGCTCGCGAATCCGGCCAGCAGCCGATCATGCACGTGCAGCAGCTCGACGCTTTGCAATGCAAAACGCCTGCCTAGAGAGGTCAGGGTGACGGTCTGATTATCCCGTTCCAGCAGGCGGCCACCGGCAATGTCTTCCAGGCGTCGAATATGCAGGCTCACCGCAGAAGGGCTGCGATTGAGAAAGGTTGCAGCAGCGAGGAACTGCTCGAAGCGCACAACCGCTTGAAAGGTACGCAGAAGCTCGATATCCAGCGTGCTTTGCATGGTTTATAAATCCTGCATCAGTGATGCTGATCATTTCGTTTGATTGAAGTGCCTGCCCATTCTTAACATCACGCTCATTCAGCGCAATAGGGGATGCTCAATGAATGGGCAGACGGTCGAAATTATTGATCAGGCCAGTACGCCAAAGACTTCATCGGTTTCTGGATCCAGGTGGGTCAGTGGTGTGCTGTTGGCTGCCATGGTGCTGAGCTGGAGTTCGGGTTTCATTGGCTATCGCTATGCCTCGGAGCACAGCGGGGTAATGTTGGTGACCTTCTGGCGATTCGTGCTGGCGGCGTTGTTGCTGTTCCCGTGGGTATTCGGCTCGTTGCGTGAGCTGACCTGGGCCATCGTGCGGCAGCAGATGCTGGTAGGGCTTTTGGCGATTGCCGGTTTCATTGCTGCGATTGCCTTGTCCATCGAACTTGGCGTGGCGCCCGGCACCAGTTCCCTGATTGCCAACTTGCTGCCGCTGAGCATTGTGCTGTCGGCCGGGCTCATCCCCGGCCAGCGTACTCGTGGCTGGCAATGGCTTGGCGTGGGGTTGTGTATCGCCGGAATGCTGATTGCCAGCGCCGCGAGTGTCGAGTTTTCCGATGCGCCATTGTGGGCCTACGGCTTACCGGCTTTGGCCGTCCTGTCGCTAACCGCAGCAACGATCTATCAAAAGAAGACGCATCAAAAGGAGACACCGTCCTTCACGGTACCCGCTATGACTTCGCTGTTTATACAGATATGCGCGGCCTTGCCGGTGTTCGCGGTGTTGTCGATGCTGGAAGGTGGGATTGCGCCGGTGTTGTCCTTTGGCTTTGGCGCCGCCGTGCTATGGCTGGTGATCTGCTCAACCCTCGGTGGATACGGCTTTTACTGGCTGTGCCTGAAGCGATTCAACATGCAAAGCGTCAGCGGAGCGCTGTTTCTGACGCCTCCCGCAACGATGATCTGGGCTTGGCTCCAATTCGACAACCCTTTGAGTACCGGTGCAATAGTGGGTGTGGCGCTGACACTGGTCGGGCTGCCATTCCTGCGCAGACGCTGAGTGACGGCTAAGAAAGACGCCTATAAAAAAGCCGCCTGCCCGTGAGGGGAGGCGGCCTGGACCCGATCCGTTACATCAGGATCGCAATCAGGATGATGACCGGGATTGGGACACCGAGTAACCACAGAAGGATGGAAGACATAGTCGTTCTCCTTGGCTTAAAGAGCCGTTGTTGTAGTGGTGTAAGGACGTTCGTCGAGATAAGTCACTGCGTCGCGCCGGCGACCGCCATAAATGGCAGCAAAGCTGGCGAAGAAGGCACCGCACAGCAGCGAGACGAAGGTCCACAGGGCAGTCATCGCGGCAACTTTCGCAGCGGTGTCGGCAGCTTCTTTAGCCGCGACCTTGGCGTCTTCTACGGCTTTGCGAGCCTGACCATAAACCTGATCAACGCGACGTTCGGCATCTGCCTGGCTGAGATTGGTGCGCTGAGCAATCATCTGCGCCAAGTAGGTACGATCTTCAGGGCTGATCTGACCGTCATTGCTCAGTGTGCGGCTGAAGATGCGCAGCACTACGCCATGGGCGGCATCATCACTGACAGCAGCGGGGCGATCATCACGGAACAGGCTGTCGATGTAATAGCCGTAGTCCTGACTGCTGGCGTTGCTATTGCTCGCCGCGCTGCCTGCTACTTGAGTCACTGCACCTGCTGCACCCGAAGCGACACTGGCACCGGCCTGAACGCCCCCGCCAATAATGCTGCTGACCGAACTGGCGATCAGTGTTGCAGCGACCAGGGTTGCCACGGCCCACGACAGGAAACCGTGGGCGGTGTCGCGGAAATACACTTCATCGCCGTGCAGGTTTGCCCACTTCACGCGCAGTCGACCGGCGATATAGCCACCCAGACCGGAAGCGATGATTTGGGTAAATGCCAGCCATATGACCGTCGAGATACCCAGGCCCTTGGCGCTGATGCCTTCGTTGGCCCAGGGCGATACCGCCGAGAAACCCAAGCCGAAGCCCAGCAATATGAGAATCAAGGAAAGCGCAGCGGCGCCGGCGGCACCTGCAAAGATTGCCCCCCAGGAAACACCTGAGTGGTTGTTTGATTCTTGCGCGGCAGCATTGAAAGTGTCGGGGGATGAAATCATTATTTTTCTGCTCCATGAAGGATTTTGTTACAGCGTCCCTTAAAACGTTGCAGTGGTTATGCCAGAAGTACCCTTAATTAAAATCCATTTAATTCAAGGGTTTAAGTTATTTAAGGGTTTTCGAGTCATGCATTCTGCAACGACGCGCTATTTATTACAGGCGTTCTGCATGAGTGGGGAATTAGTGACACATCAAAGCATTGGGTAACGTTTTTTAAGTATGGCAATGAATGGCGCTGACTTATTAATCCTTTATATATAAGTAACTGCCCCCGTCGTCCAGACGCCACGCTATCGCGAAGCAGCCACCAGATCTGTAGGAGCGCACGAGCACCGCGAGGCCGCGATGGCGTTGTATCAGGCAGGACGCCATCGCGGCCTCGCGGTGCTCGTGCGCTACAGGTCCGAATTCAGGCGATGCATTTGTTGGATATAAATGGCGAAGGGAGAGCAGTGCCGGAATTTTGTCAGGCGAACACGTGCACAGAGCGACAGTTCGCATATAGTGTTCACACGCTTGTTATTTCCATTCTTCAAGAGGTCACTGCCCAATGTTCTTGAACCGCCCACTGGAAGAAAAAGACATCCCGGCCATCTGTGCGCTGCCGCAGAATGTCGACGAGCTGTTTTATATGTTCCCTCGCGCAATATGGCCTCTCACACCGCCCCAATTGCTGGATGCGTTGCACAACCATTCCGACTCGACGGTTATCGAGATGGATGGCGAAGTCGTGGGATATGCAAATTTCGCTCGCAGTGACTTTCGCGGGCGCTGCTCCCTGGGCAATGTGATCATTGCCCCCAAGGCGCGTTCTCGAGGGGTAGGGCGTTACCTGATCGGTTGCATGATGGAACTGGCATTCGACAAGCATGAGGCTAGCGAAATGACAGCATCGTGCTACAACCATAATGTGCCGGGTCTGTTGTTCTATCCGAAACTGGGATTCCGGCCCTACGCCATCGATGAGCGCAGGGACAAGCAGGGCGGTCGAGTGGCATTGATTCACCTGCGGCTGCCACGTCAGGACGACTGAAGCGTGAGACTGACCGTCAGTCGCCAAAAGCGGCTGACGGGATACTGCTTAAGAACTGTTTGGGCACTTTATTGATACCAATCATGTAAACAAAGTGATGAATATTGTTAAGTGAACCGTTTCTGCTGATTGTTTATATAAACCGTTATGAACGGCTTGAAAAAGAGCGTAAAAATCCCCGTTGCTTCAAGGTGGTGCGAAGCGTATAAGTAAACATGCCTTCAATTAAATGACGACGTTTGTTTGGCGGCAATCAAAATAAACATTGATGTATCACTGTGTCCATCGTGGCAGGAACTCAGCCACGCGCGATTTAACAAGGAGAAGGACATGATCGCCTACAGACTTTCCACACTCGAGTTGAGAAGTATCGTCGAGAGTGCGTTTTTACCCCTGCGTTGCACCTGCAGCGTATCCCCGGACTCCATGACCGTTCAGATCATTGATCCTAATTCGGAAAAGGTTGAATTGTTGGTGACCGGGATTTCCCTGGATCGCCTCAATACCACCCGTGATATCTCCGAATTGGTAGCAGAGCTGCGCTACGACCTCGCACATACCCGGCATCACCATGGCAAGGCCCGCATTGCTGTTTGATCGAACTGAAAAAACGTCTGATAAAGCCGCCGTGGTAGACCTTCAGGGACTCGATAGGCGGCTTTCGCATGTCTGGGGTTGTCTCGGCTTAACGGCGGACATACTGATCAAGCCAGTCAGCGCGGGGATCAGTTTGCCATTTGTGGCATGAACGTTCTGTCGTCGGCATAACGCGATGTAATGTTTTGCAACGTGTTAATAAGCGCACGCCTATCGGCATATATCCTTATGCCAATACTTCAATGCGCGAACACCTAAGTTGTACGATAACTTAATGCATAGCCCGGCGATGTTCATTTTCGAACAGCAACTTGAACGGTTCTTCACTATTGCTGTTCACTTCGCAACAATCCCGTATCGGGCCCGCTTCAATTCTTCCTTCCAGTGCTACCCGGATAGCCGCAGATTTAAGCAGGTAGTCTGGAACCTCGCCCAGGATCGTCAGCTCACGCAAGCTTTGACCATTCTGTTCTACTGTGGTCAACCTCACCCTGCAGGTTGCCTGCATCGGGATCGGGCCGAACAGGGTTTCACGGGAATAGTCGATTTCAGCAATACTCGAGCGATTGTGCTTTCCAACGTTCATGTCTGCGACCTCTGCATCCATTAAGCTTTTTTTACATCCTGTATCATTGATTCCCGCACTCGCAGATAGTTCTCCTTTGAAGACGGGCGGAGCAAGCCGCTGATCGGACTTGTAGCGGTCTCCGTACTGGAGCTGAAGGTCAGGCTTTGCCAGGCTGGATTTTCATGAATCGTCCGGGCCAATCCAGTGTAAAAACTGATAGGGGGCTTTTGAAATAGCCGTTTAATGTCGTCAATAAATAATTACTCTATAAATCAATCGGTTATATAAAGCATGCTGAGGTGTAAAGCTTTGACGTGAAATTGACAGTTAGGCGGATGTTTGAAATTATCTATTACCCTTTCAGGGCGCCTCTGTCTGCGTCCGTCCCTTGCCAGTAGCCTCTATCTCACTACCCCGTTGAATCCCCTGCGGTAGCTTGGCCCTTCGATAACGATCCCGCTTTCCGTCAGATTTGTACCCGATAAAAGATCACAGCCCCGGCTATTCAGCTCGAGGCCCGCAGTTGTGTGCGCCTGAAAATATTTCTCTGCCAACAACAGGCTATTGCCTGCTCAATCACTGGGTCCAGCCCTGGTGAGATCACGCTTGCGTCTCTATCACTTGGAGGAGCCTCACCATGTTTGGAGACTATCTGGAAACCAGCTGCGGTTGCGTAATAGCGGGGGCAGGACCTGCGGGCATGGGGTTGCTGTTCAATGCGTTGAAAAGCGGAACGTTGCCGGATCTCGCACGGGAGGGGTTGATCATCGTCGACTCCAGCCCGACCCCCGGCGTCGGGAGTCTCGGTGATTATCAAATCACGGCCAACTCTGTGGGGGACGTCTTCCTCGACTGCCTGCGCGATCCTGCTTTGCGTGACGTATTCGGGCCGCTGGAGCACTCACCGACCTATTGGCGTATTCGGCATCAGGCCCAGAGTGCGCCGCAGTTGTCTGATATTGGTGAATTGCTGGGGGAAGCCTCCAGGCTGATACTGGATTTTATTGTCCAGCGTTATGGGGTAACGCTCTGGCACAGCACGACTGTTACCGAAGTGGTCAAGGACGGTGACGAATTTGTGGTCTGGGTCGAGAACGAGGGACGTACCCGCCGCATTCGCAGTCGAACGCTGGTGCTGAACTTCGGCGGTCATCAGAACCCTGAATACCTGCGTGAAGGACTGGCTGCTGACGGTTTGCTGCTGCCTGCGTCGGCCGCCATCATGAGCTCCGACCATTTGCTGCGCCTGAACGCCGTGCAATTGCGTGATGCATTCGCCCCGGCTCTGGCGGGCTCGGGCAGGATTACCGTGGTCGGCGGTTCCCACAGTGCTTTTTCCATGCTGGAAAATCTCGCCGATGCATTGGAGTTTGCGGGCCTCGAAGAGGTCACGCTGGTGCATCGCTCTGCCATCCGGCTGTTTTACGAAAGTCCTGAACTGGCGGTGGCCGCCGGTTATGTTTTCCATCCAGTGCGCGATGTCTGCCCGGTGTCGGGGCGGGTCAACCGTTCCAGTGGGCTGCGTTATCGGGCGCTGGACGTTGGGCGTGAAGTGTTGGCCCGCAGCCGGGTCGGTAAAACCGGTGTGCGGGCGCACACCTTTCAGATTCAGGGCGGTGCTGAAGGTGAGCGTGAGCAGGCCGCTCAAGCGCTACTGGAGTCCAGTGTTGTCGTGCAATGCACGGGCTATCAGCCACGGCTGCCAGCTTTCAGCCATATGGATGGCACCGCGATTACCTTGCGTCAGGTAAAGGGTGGTGTTGACTCGGATCTATCGGGCTGCCCACTGGATCTTTCGGGGCAGCGTCTGCACGGTCTGCATTTGTTTGGCATCGGCGCGGGACTTGCGGCAGATGAGCGTATGGGCAGCGAACCATCGTTTGATGGGCGGATTTATGGGGTCTGGCAGTTTCACAACGACGCATCAAGCGCGGTAATCGACGCGCTTATGGCCCGTCTACAACACACCGCCCCGGAAGCGGCAAACCATAACCGCAGCCTGACGCAACGGCTGGAGGAGGGGTTGCCGTTTCTATTTCCGGGGTTGCTTGGCGTGGAGGGTTGAGGTGAGGTGGCTCTTTTTCAAGACCGCAATGGCTCCTTTGAAAAAGTCTGGAATGCATTTCTGCAGGAACCGTCCCGGTCTTCCTGACACCAAGCTGTCGCCCTTTGAAACGCAGACCTTGTTGGCGAGGCCTGGTTTCTGACGATGCAGGTCCGACGTCTCGCCAACAAGTTGGCTCCTACAGGTCACCCGTTTGCTATGTGACAGCGCGGAGTCAGGGGCACCGGTACGACTTCTGGAGATAAAGACCTACCACTTGTAACTCACCGAGCTGACCACGCTGCGTTCGTCGCCATAGCGGCAGGAGTTGGCGCAGTAGATGTAGCGTTCGTTGGTCAGGTTCTGCGCCCGGACGCTGACTAGCCAGTTGGCGTTCACCTCGTAGCTGACTTTGGCGTCAAACAAGGTGTAGGCCGGGATTTTACGGTCGCTGACGCTGGGCGTAGTGTGCGTGGTGCCGTTGTATCGGGCCCCGGGGCCTATGCTCACTTTGGGCAAACCGAGCGAGGCAAGACGGTAATCCAGCCACAGTGCGGCGCTGTGATAAGGCGTGCCCTCAATACGCGAGCCTTCGAGGCTCTTGTCGTTATCGGCGATGACATGCGCGTCGGTGTACGCGTAAGAGGCATTCAGCGCCAGCATCGGAGTCAGTTGTGTTTTCGCTTCAACCTCGAAGCCTTTGCTGCGTTCCTTGCCGGTTTGTTCGTCGAAATCAGAGCCGGGTATGGAAGTGATGACGTTCTTTTGCGTCAATTGATAAACCGCCGCGCTGATCATTATTTCGCGGCCAGGGGGCTGGTAGCGAATACCAACTTCATACTGCTCGCCTTCGGTAGGCTGGAAAGCTTTGCCGTCGCTGTCGGTTCCGGCCGAGGGCAGGAAGGATTGGCTGTAGCTAATATAGGGCGCCAGACCGTTGTCAGCCAGATAGACGAAGCCGATACGCCCCGTCGTTTTGTTATCGCGGACCTTGGCGCGGGAGTCGTCGATATAGTTGCGAGTATTGTTTTCGGCCCAGTCCTGACGCAGCCCGAACAGCGCAACCCAGTGCTCGTCGAACTTGACCTGTTCCTGCAGATAGACGCCGAACTGCTCGCTGTGCAGATCCGAACCGCGATCATTAGCGGTGTTGACCTGCGGCAGGTTGCCGTAAACCGGGTTAGCGAGATCCAGCGCCGGTGCGGTACCGCTGAAACGATGGCTGTCGTAGGTCTTGCGATAAAGGTCAACGCCGCCCAGAAGTGTGTGCTGCCAGCGGCCGCTGTCGAAATTCCATTGCACGCTCGTGTCGCTGGTCCAGCCAGTGGAGATGTCTTCGCGAGAGTTGTAGGTTCGCGACAGGCTGGACAGATTCGGCCCGGTGATACGGCTGTTGTTGAGGGTAATGTAGTCATAGTCGGCGCGGGATTCGTAATAACGCAGTGCGTGACGCAATTGCAGGTTGTCGCTCAGCCGCCGTTCGAACAGATAACCGAAGGTTTGCAGGGTGCCGTCGTAATCATCGTAGTCGGGCTCACCCGGGAACAGGTCATACGGCACCTTGTAGCCTGGCGTGGCGCTGAACGTGGTCAGGTTGTACTGGATTGGCGGCGTCAGGGTGGTTTGCGTACGTTGATGGGTAGCGAGCAGCGTCAGTCGAGTGTCGTCGTCCATTTGCCAGGTCAACGCCGGGGCGATGTATTGCTTGTCGTCGTCAATCTCGTCGAATTGAGTGCCGCTGTCTCGCCAAAGGCCGGTCAGGCGGTAGCTGAAACGACCTTCTTCATCGAGCTTGCCGCTGTGGTCGGTTGAAACCTGCTGGCGGTTATTGTTGCCATATTCGACGTTGATTTCGTGCAACGGCTCAAGTGTCGGTCGTTTGCTGGTGGCATTGACCATGCCGCCCGGCGCGAGTTGGCCGTACAGCACCGAAGAGGCGCCTTTGAGCACTTCCACCCGCTCCAGTCCGTAAGGCTCTTGGCCGCCTTCGAACTGGGTACTTTGCATTTTCATGCCGTCGCGCAGCACACCGCCTGTGCGCGGGCCGATATCGAAACCGCGCAATCGATAGTCGTCGGCGACCCGGCTGTAACCATTGGGTTGGCTGACCAGCCCCGCAGTGTAGTTGAGCACGTCGGCCAGGCTGTCATGTTGGCGCGAGGTCAGTTCTTCGCGCGTGATGACCGAGATAGACTGCGGCGTTTCTCGCAATGGTGTATCGGTCTTGCTGGCAGTGGCGCTGTTGGTTGCCACTTTGCTGTAGGTCGGGCCCCATGCGTCCTGGCCATAACCCTGGCCGTCGACGTTGATGTCCGCCAGTTCTAATGCCTGGCTGGCGACTATCGGCTCAATGCTGAAGGTGCCGCTGGCCGTAGTGCGCAGTCGCAAAGGTAAACCTTGCAGGACCTGACTCAATGCCTGCTCTACGCTGTAACGGCCATTGAGCGCGGGTGCGCGCAAGTCGCGGGTCAGCTGCGCACTAAACGCGATACCGCGTCCACTCTGCCGGGCGATGGCTGTCAAACTGGCATCCAGAGGGCCGGCCGGCAGGGCGAAGTCAATGAGCTGTTGTTGTGCCGCAGGGCTTTGTGCCGGTGCCGCCACGCTGTGCAAGGCAGTCAGGCTCAGGGCTAGCGTCAATGGCGTAAGGGTCAGGCGAAGTGTGCGTTGCATGACAGCAATTTCCCCTCTGGGATAGTCGATGTCAGCTATGTGACGCGAACGGGGTCGATATTAAGGGGCAGACGAAAATATTTTCAGCGCAGGCTCAGTTGCGTCCACCAGTTGAGGTGATGCTCGACCTTGATCGGCAGGACTTCCTGCAACGAACGCAACGCCTCATCGCTTTTGTCCAGCGGAAACACGCCGCTTACCCGCAATCCAGAGGCCTGTGGGCTGATGCGCAAGATTCCGCGTCGGTAAGGCCGCAGTGCTTCGATGACTTCGCCAAGGGGCTGATCATGCACTTCGAGGAAACCATCCTCCCAGACGCCTTCGCCTGCCTGGCGCGGATCCAGTAGGTGCACGCCGGTTTCACTCAGGAGCGCACCCTGACCGGCGGTAAGTTCCTGACGAGCCCCTGAAGGCGAAGTCAGTTGCACGCGAGACTCCTGAACCCAGACATGTGCACCTTGCTCGCGAAGAGTGACGCTGAAGCGGGTACCTAATGCGCGGATATCCCCGTAGATTGTCTGCACGATCAGCGGGCGCTGCGGGTCGGCGGCTACTCGAATGCTCAGTGCGCCTTCGCGCAGGATCAACCGTCGCTGACTCTTGGTCATCACCAGATCGGCGCGACTCTGGGCGTTGAGCACGACGCGGCTGCCGTCTTCCAGTACGAATGGACGGCGTTCAGCAAAACCGCTTTGCAGGTCATTACCCATGCCGGGTAGTAGTCCTGCGCGTTGTAACCACCAGCCGCCCAGACCAACGCTTGCCAGTCCTAGCGCGCCGCGCAATAGATTACGTCGACTGCGGCCCGCTTTGCTCAGCGCCTGGTGCGACACCTCTGGCAGGTTGCTAAAAATCGTACCCAGTCGCTGTTCCAGCGTGTGCCAGGCAACGCGGTTTTCCTCGTTACTTATCAACCATTGTTTGAAGTGCTGCTGCTCAGTCTCGCTCATCTGTCCTGAACGTTGTCGGGCGACCCATTCAATAGCCTGTTTAATGGAGGGCGACAGGTCATTGCTGTTCATCGGGTTTCCATCGCCAGGTAACACAGGCTCAAGGCTTTGACGATGTACTGGTGAACCCGTGGCGCCGAGATGCCCAGGCGCTGTCCGATTTCGGCATAAGTCAGCTGATCCAGCTGGCTATACAGAAAAGCACTACGCCCGATCGGCGACAGGCCATCCAGAATCTGATCCAGCGCACTGAGTGCTTCCAGCGCCTGGGCCTGTTCTTCAGCAGAGGGTTCGTAAGCCAGAGGTTGCTGAGCAAGGCTTTCCAGATACGCGCGCTCCAGATCCCGACGTCGCCAAGTGGCGAAGACTAGCCGTTTGGCGATAGTTGTCAGCAAGGCGCGGGGTTCGTTGATGCAGGACGGATCAGGCAGAGCGACTACCTGAGCGAAAGTTTCCGCCGCCATATCATCGGCGTCATGACGACAGCCCAGACGTGCACGCAACCGTGAAAGCAACCAGCCGTGATGGTCACCGAACAGTTGGCGCAAGACACGATTACGGCTTGTCAGTTGCTGAGCGTTTAGAGCATTGGGAGTCATGTTTTGAAGGTGCTAATGACAATTATTATCAAATGATGACGATTAGATATGCCTAATGCAACCAGCCAATGAGCGTCCGTGCCGGGTCATGTTATTGAGGCATGCAAGAACATCTTCTACGCTCAACGTTTAACCGCGCTGTGAGTCCGCTGAGCGAGCCGGGTTTTCGGTGTGCAATAGCGTCACGGGAGGTCGATATCAATGCGTATTCTGATCGTTGGAGCGGGGGCCATTGGTGGTTACTTTGGTGGGCGACTACTGGAGGCGGGGCGCGACGTTTCGTTTCTGGTGCGGCCGGGTCGAGCCGATGAGTTGCAACGCGATGGACTGATTATCCGCAGCCCCCAAGGCAATATCCTGTACCCCTCGCCGCCATGCGTGCTGAGTAACATGCTCGACGGTCCTTATGACCTGATCGTCCTGAGCTGCAAAGCCTACGACCTGGACTCGGCCATGGACGCCTTTGCGTCGGCGGTAGGGCCTGACACGGCAATCCTGCCGCTGCTCAATGGTATGGCGCATCTGACCCGTCTCACGCAGCGGTTCGACAGCTCCAATGTGTTGGGCGGCCAGTGTCTGATTTCCGTGGATCGCAGCACCCTGGGCAGCATTCTGCATCTCAACGACCGGCATCAGTTGTCGTTCGGCGAACTCAATGGCGCGTCGACGCCTCGTATTCTGCGAGTTGCCGAAGCCTTGGCTGATGCGGGTTTCGAAGCGAATTTCAGTCAGCACATTGTTCAGGACATGTGGGACAAGTGGTGTTTCATTGCCACCCTCGCTGGAATCACCTGTTCCATGCGCGCGAGTCTGGGGGATGTCCTTGAGGCGCAGGGGCTGGCGCTGGTGGTGAAGCTGTTCGCCGAGTGCTGCAGCATCGCTGACGCTCAGGGCCACCCATTGCAGGAGGCTGTTCGTCAGCGTTACCTGAGCATGCTGACCGCCCCTGGATCGAAGCTGAGTGCATCGATGTTGCGCGACATGGAGCGCGGCGCATCGATAGAAGTCGAGCACGTACTGGGTGATCTATTGGTACGCCGGGATGCTCAAGGCCTGACCTTGCCGTTATCTGTGCTGGGTTTTGCGTATACACATTTGAAGGCTTACGAAGTACGCCGTCTGCGTGAGCAAGCGTAGCGGTCCATGGCGAATTTCGCCAATGAGTCATCGCCGTCAGAGAGGTGTTCCATGCCGGTCAAACACGATTTATACGCGGATCTGAAGCTCACTCGGGAGCAAGTGGCCGAGCGCCGCAATGCGGATAAAAAGCTCAATCAATTGCTGGATGATTATGCGCGGATTGATAGCGAGGTCCTGGCCGCGGAGTCTGGTCCTGCTGGCGGGATTGGTGATGAAGAATTGAAAAAGCTCAAAGAAAAGAGGTTGGCGATCAAGGACTGGATTGTTCAGCGTGTTGAGGTTTCAGAATAAAAACCTGGCGGCTGTATCGTCCGGATGCGGATTAGTGCCCTGCCTGGAAAGGATGCGCTAGCTGTTGGAGCGAGGCTTGCCCGCGAATGGCGCGACGCGGTAATTCAGGTACACCGCGGAATCGTTCTTCGCGGGCAAGCCTCGTTCCAACAGGAGATAAGCGGTGCTTGGTCTGGGCGGGATTCCGACGATACAGGCGCCGCAAATTTCGACTAACCCAGCCCGGAAGACATATCCACCGTCGAACCCTGCTGAGCCGTGCTGTCAGGCGACGCCGATTTCACTTCATCGACCACGCCTTTCGCCTCCTGCGCGACTTTTTCATAGCCTTCGCTGGCGGTCTGTTTGACCTTCTCCGTCAGGGTGTCGCTGGCCTGGCCCATCATCTGATTTTCACGCTCGGTCGAAGGCAGGGCTGCTCCCAGGGCCGCGCCTAACGCAATGCCGATGGCGGCCAACGCCAGCGGCTGTTCGCGCAACATGTAAGTGAGGCTTGATTGAGCCTTGCGGCTTTGTTCACGCAGGGAATCAGTCGCGTCGTGGCTGCCTTTATTCAAGCGCTCACCCGTGGCCGAAAGTTTTCCACTGACGTCGTCTGACACCTGTCCGGCTTTTTCTTTCATGCGTTGCGCAGTTTCCCCGATTCTGGATTTGGCGCTGTCAAACGTGTCTGTCACGCTGTGCGCCATGTCGCTGATGCGCTCGCCCAGAGGGGTGAGGCTTGAAGGGCCGGAAGATGTCGACGGGCTACGGTTTTGCCCCATCATCAGCCACAACAGCCCGACCGATGTGAGTACTGTGGGCAGCGGGTTGGTTTTCACGGTATTACCCAGGTTGCTGAAGAACTCACCGCCTGTGCCTTTGCCATAGCTCAATGCCTGGTCCAGCAATTGGCCGGGTGAGAATTTGCCCTCCAGCGCATCAACGATATTGCCGATGCTGGAGCGCTGTGCGTCGATTTCCCGTTCCAGGGTTTCCGGGCTTTTGTAGGAATCATTGTCAAAGCTTTCGGGTGTGTCGAAAGTGCTGTCGATGCTCATGAGACTTTCCTCTGGATGGCGTCCTTGTCTTTTTGCAGGGAGCTGACGGTACGCTCTGGCGTCAGGTTTGACGCGTCGAATTGCTTCTTGCCGGACTGGATCATGATGAAGCCGACCACCATGGCGATCACTCCGACGATCAAGGCGGCAAGCCATGGCTGCATGATATTGGCCAAGGCATAAACTGCTGCCAGCAGCACAATCACCAGCCCGGCCAGCATGACCACCGCGCCGCCGCCCACGGCTGCAATACCGGCTTTTGCCGCTGTGATGGACTCCCGGGCTTCAGCTTTGGCCAGTGCCAGTTCTTTACTGAGCAATGCAGGGACTTCGTGCGCCAACTGGCGAATCAGACCGAGCGCTGAGGTATCGCCTTCCGGCGGTGTGTTGGGAGGAATGCTCATGACACATCTCCCCGGGACTGGCCTTCTCTGGTTTGCGCATCTGCAGGCAAGTCGTCATCGAACAGACTCCCATCAGGCACACCTGGTACCGATGAACCCGCCGCCGCATCAGGCGTTGCGCCGCGGTCGACTATGCCGGGCCTACCGCTGTGGTAAACATCGCCCATGTGCGCATGTTTGACGGGAGGCACGTGATCAGCCTCAACAATCGGGCTGGACTCCGACTGATAATTGCTACCCAATTCGTCGTCTGGCCGTACCGGTTGTGTGCCTGTTGACCCGGTGGGTGGCTGAGCCGGACTGGAGGTCTGGGTTTCGCCCTGTGGCTGTCCTGAGTTAGATGCCTTGAGGAAGCGTGACAGACCGAAGCCTAGTGCAACGCTGCCGCTAACAAACAAGGCCGGATTATCCCGTGCCAGTTTTGCCCGCCTGTTGCAGCAGTTCATCAATGCTTTTACCACGCAGATTACCGGCCAGAGTGGTCATGTTCTGGGCGAGGTCGGTGACGTAATGAGACAGCCCCAGCGTGTCACCGTCCTGCATCTGCTCGGCCGCCGTTTGTGCGCTATGGGCAAGGTTTTCGATCTGGTCGACAGCCGTGTCGCGATACTGTTCGAACTGGGCCGAGCCATGCTCTTTGGCGCTGGCAACGGCTGCCAGGGCATCTTCTTGCAGGTTGTGCAGATGGTCTTGTGGTGGATCATTGTTCTGGTCAGTGGAGCCGGCCGGATTTTGCGACGTTGTGTCCATGTTAGTCACCGTCTTTGCTATTCATGAGAATGAAGAGCGTGCTTGGCTCACTACTGACTACGGGCTTTGCATCGATCCTGTGTTCAGGGGGTTGAGTGAAGTTTTTCGGCAGGAGTTCTGGGTGGCGGACAAGTGGTCGTCAGCGGCAAATAGCCACATGCCGGGCGGCGTTGTGACCTTTGCAAGGGATGGGGGGCAAATACACCAGGCATAAAAAACGGCGTCCGAAGACGCCGTAGCCAACTCGCCCAATTCCAGGCGGGTCGCTTTGAATGCGGGGAGGTAACGATCAGGTCATTGTGGGTCTTGGTTCGGGGCAAGTTCTGCCTGAATGCGTTTGTAGATTTCTTCGCGATGCACAGAAACATTTTTCGGTGCGTTGATGCCCAGGCGTACCTGAAGGCCCTGAACGCCCAGAATCGTGACGGTAATCTCGTCACCAATGTTTATGCTTTCGCCTACTTTGCGGGTGAGTATCAACATAATCGTTTCCTTGATGGCCTCTCAGCAGGAGGCTGGCGTGTGCCTTTGCGTAGTAATAGTTGCCGAGTACATCCAAATGCGTCCATCAATATGACGTTACAGGTGTGAATTTAATTCCCTCGGTACATTTTTCTGTCATCAAGAGCGGTTACCGACCCGATGAGCGCGCCAATTCTGCCTGTTTTTGTGAGCAAAAGCCCGTATTTAGCTACGCATCCGGACACCTTTCTGTTCAATGCGTGAAGCATGTACCCGATCGGCAGCGTTTTCACGCCACAGATTACGCCTTGCTACGGCACATCCCTGATTGCCTATCAGCGTAGGCGTTACTTAAGAGATGCGCTGGACTCTTCTGAAAATATTGATCGAAATCGCGACATGACACGTAGGACGGAAGGGCGGGCCTGGTCGGATGGGTCTGATCTTGAGAGGGGATTTGCGTCATACAACATAACTGGGCTCCACGAGAAGTAAACGTGGGCTGATTGGGGTGGGAGGCGTTGCGGCTGTTCAGGCAGTAAGAGGAAGAATTTATACATCACACGCTTGATGGCCCGGTTCACTCAATTGCGTGCATTGAGTGAACCGGCTCATCAACAGTAGTGCTGGATCAGATCACCATCGACAACAGCATGATGAAGATCAAGCCGACCACCGACAGAATGGTTTCCATGACCGTCCAGGTTTTGAACGTCTCGGCCACTGTCATATTGAAATACTGCTTCACCAGCCAGAAACCGGCGTCGTTCACGTGGGAAAGAATCAACGAACCTGCACCCGTCGCCAACACCAGCAACTCACGGTTAACGCCCGGGATCAGACCAATCACCGGAGCCACGATGCCCGCACCGGTAATCGTTGCCACCGTCGCCGAACCCGTCGCAATACGAATCACCGCAGCGACCAGCCAGGCCAGCATGATCGGGTTGATCTGCGCCTGCACTGCCATGTTACCGATCAGGTCGCCCACGCCGCTGGCTACCAGCATCTGCTTGAAGCCACCGCCCGCACCTACGATCAGTACGATAGCAGCGACCGGCGTCAGGCTTTGATCCAGCAATTTCATGATTTTAGTGCGATCAAAACCACGCGCTGAACCGAAGGTGTAAAAGGCTAGCAGCAAGGCCGCGAGCAGGGCGGTGATCGGGTGGCCGATGAAGTCCATCCAGATGCGGAAGGTGTTGCCTTCGGGCAGCACCACATCAGCGAAGGTCTTGAGCAACATCAGGAACACGGGCAGCAGGATGGTGACCAGCGTGATGCCAAAACTTGGCAAGTTGGTCGCGCTCGACTCTTTGCCAATCTGCTCCATCAACTCCTGCGAAGGCGTGCCCGGTACGTATTTGGAAATCCACTTACCGTAGACAGGACCGGCGATGATTGCCGTAGGCAGCGCCACCAACAGGCCGTAGAAAATAGTTTTGCCGATATCAGCGCCGAAGATCCCGATGGCCAGCAGCGGACCCGGGTGTGGCGGAACCAGACCGTGAACGGCAGACAGGCCTGCCAGCAACGGGATGCCGATCTTGACGATGGACACGCCGGTACGACGCGCAACGATGTACACCAGCGGAATCAACAGAACGAAGCCGATCTCGAAGAACAGCGGGATGCCTACCAGAAAGGCGGCAAACATCATCGCCCAATGCACGCGCTGCTTGCCGAACGAGCGGATCAGCGTCTGTGCGATCTGGTCAGCGCCACCGGAATCGGCCATCAGCTTGCCGAGCATGGTGCCCAGGCCAAGGATGATACCGACAAAGCCCAGTACACCGCCGAAGCCGTCCTGGAAGGCTTTCATGACTTTTTCCACCGGCATGCCGGACGTCAGGCCAAGGAAGCCTGCGGCAATCGTCAGTGCGACGAAAGGGTGAACCTTGAATTTGGTGATCAGCAGAATCAGGCCGATGATCGTAACCACCGCATCGACCAACAGGTACGTCTCGTGTGTCATACCGAACATGGGTGTCTCTCCGATTATCTTTATTGTTTATGGAGCTTCGGCTAAACGCTGTCGTTCCACATTTTCAGCACATTTATGTGCAAGACAGCGCTGTCTTTCGCGCCCACGCCTTTAGCTGGCTTTCGACGCTTTCCACCAGTGCGCTGCTTGGGTGCTGATCTCGTCTATAGACGCATTACCAGCATCAACGACCAACGTACGGTCTTCACCGTAAGGTGGTTCCAGCGTTGCGAACTGGCTGTCAACCAGGCTGGCTGGCATGAAGTGACCGGGACGATGGGAGCAGCGATCAACCGCCACCTCCTTGGTCAGTTCCAGAAATACAAAGCCTAGACCAGGCACAGCGTTGCGCAGGCGTTCGCGGTAAATCAGTTTCAGAGACGAGCAAGTGAGGACGGGTTGTTCGCCATTACTCAACGCCGCGGCCATTTCTTTACCCAGCGTTTCGAGCCAGCCGGCACGGTCTTCGTCGTTGAGTGGGTGGCCGTCGCTCATCTTCTTGATGTTGGCGGGGGGATGAAAGGCGTCGCCTTCGATCAGGCGGCCTCCGCTCTTGGCGGCAATCTCGGCACCGACGGCGCTCTTGCCGCAGCCCGAAACGCCCATGATCACGAGAGCGGAAATAGCAGAGTTCGCAGTTGTCACAGTAGGCCACCTTAGCTGGAGACAGCGCTGTCTTTGTCGACTTGGACATAAGTACAGCAAGAGCTGGTTCCAGTTCTTGTCATTGTTTTGAATGAATCGGTCTTCATCGGACGTTACTCGAAGTCAATAAAATGACTGAAAGCATTGGCAGGGTCCACGAGACAGCGCTACCTTAGAGCCCATCCACCGCCTTTGGCAACCCCCGATGTTTATCCCTGTGTAGTTGGCAACGAATGACACGCATTGGTTCCCGCTCGACTGGCCGTCCCACTCTGAACGAAGTTGCTCGTCAGGCGGGCGTTTCACCCATCACTGCATCCCGCGCGTTGCGGGGTGTCAGTACCGTTACGCCCGAGTCGGTAGAGCGAGTGCGCGCGGCGGCGCTTGACCTGGGTTATGTCGCCAACCCGGCAGCGCGGGCGCTGGCTTCGTCCCAGAGCCAGACCGTTGTGGTGCTGGTGCCGTCACTGTCGAACCAGCTGTTCATCGAGACGCTGGAAGCGATCCAGAACGTACTGCGCACCCGTGGCCTGGATGTGGTGATCGGCAACTACCATTACTCCCCGGAAGAAGAAGAGAACTTGCTGCGCAACCATCTGGTGAATCGACCACGAGGGTTGCTGCTTACCGGTTTCGATCACACGCCGGCATTGCGCCAGCTGTTGGCTGCGAGCGGAGTCCCTTGCGTGCACATGATGGAGCTGGACACTGTGCGCGGCGCGTATTGCGTCGGGTTTTCGCAGATTCAGGCCGGTGCCGAGGCGGCGCGTCATTTACTGGGACGCGGACGCAAACGGCTGGCGTATATCGCTGCGCAACTCGATCCACGCGTTATGCAGCGGGGTGAAGGGTTTCGTCAGGTGCTGGAAGAGCAGGGGCTTTACGATCCAGCCCTGCAAGTGATGACGCCGCAACCGTCTTCCATCGGTCTGGGAGGTGCGTTGTTCATGCAATTGATGACGCAGCATCCCGACGTGGATGGGGTGTTCTTCTGCAACGATGACCTTGCCCAGGGCGCGGCGCTTGAGGCGTTGCGTCGCGGTATCGAGATTCCCCGGCGCGTGTCGCTGGTGGGCTTCAATGATCTGCCAGGGTCGGCGCACATGGTCCCGCGGTTGACTTCTATTCGCACACCTCGTGAGGAAGTCGGGCAGCGTGCTGCTCAATTGCTGTTGGGGTTGATCGATGGTGTCGCTCAGAAACCCCAGGTAGACCTGGGGTTTGAGCTGGTCGTGCGGGAGAGCTCTTGAACAAGAGCTCCGGGGTGGATCAGTAACCGTTACGCTTGAGGATGGTATCCAGGCTTTCTTTGGCCGGACGACCATAGAACTTCAGCAGTTCAGAGGTGCGATTGGTGAAGAAGCCATCGACGCCGTCATGACTGATCTGTTTGAAATCAACTTCCTCATCCACCGTGTAGGGGTGCACCACCATGCCTCTTTCGTGCGCCACGTTGTTCATCCACGGTTTGACCAGGTCCATGTAGCTCTGGTCGCCACCGTTGGTGAGCTTCGCTGACGGACCGGTACCGATTGCGCCATGCGCCTTGGCCCAGTCGACCCAGGCAACAAATTCTTCCTGGGTTTTCGGTTTCTGCGCGCCGTAATAAGTGGCTTTGTCTTTGGCGCCGGAGTCTGCGAAGGCGACGTCGGACTCGGGTTCGATGGAGCCTTTGCCGATCCACAGCAGCAATACTTTCGGCACTTGTGGCATTTCTTTCTGCAGCAGCACCAGGCTTGGCTTCTCGAACGTTTGCAGAACAACGCGACCGGGCATGTGCGCAACGTTTACATAACCGGCGGCGGCAGCGGGGCGGCTACTGAGCCAGCCGCGTTTGGCGAGTACTTTCTTGAGGTCCGCTTCGATGCCGGGAAACTGGCTTGGCGCTTTGGTTTCGATGTACAGCCCAGGCTTGTTCTTGCCGCCTTCGGCGATATCGATTACTTCCTCCAGCGTCAGGATCTGCAGACCGGCGTAAGCCTCACGTGCGCGGTCCGGGTGAGCCTTGTTGAACCAGCTGCCGGCATCCAGTTGCTTGATCTCTTCGAGGGTAAAGGTGTTCAGCGGATCCTTGACTCGCTTGGGGAAGACTTGCGCGATGTTGGTCGTGCGCTCAAGCGTGTCATCGTGCAGGGCGATCAACACGCCATCCTTGGTGCGCTGAATATCCATTTCCAGATAGTCCGCGCCCTGATCCCGCGCCACCGTGTAGGCGGGAATGGTTTCTTCGGGGGCGTCATAGGACGCGCCGCGGTGGGCAATCACCGCAGGCCAGGGCAGGCCGATTTTCGCGCTCAGTGCCTTGCCAGGTGGCTCGGCCGAGACAGCTGGCGCTGAGGCCATCATCAAGCCTGCCAGCACGCTGCCGGTCAGAAGGCTGCTCAAGGGCGTCTTGAAGAGCAGCGTTTTTGAAATTCCTTTCAGCATGGTCTCGATAATCCTTCTTTTTGTGATCGTTGACGATGAGGTCGATCATGGTCTGCAAACCTGATGCAGAGCTTTAGCAGCCTCTGGTTGACCCGGCAAGTGCTGCGTCGTTCTGTGACTGTTGATGTCGTTAGCGAAGCTGACGATTCCGCTTTTTCTGTAGGAGCGCACGAGCACCGCGAGGCCGCGATAGCGGTGTATCAGACAGGACGCTATCGCTGCCTCGCGGTGCTCGTGAGCTCCTACAGGGTGAGCGGGTTATATA
>NZ_JAGTPI010000074.1:0-28182 GCF_021147825.1 Pseudomonas quasicaspiana | reverse complement strand
GCAGGGATGCCGGTTTAGCCGCCTCAGGCCATGGATGGCCGGTGGCGGCGGCCCCACGCAGCAAGGTCGGATTACGGGTATGCCGAGCGACAGCGAGGTGCCAAGTGGTGGGGCAAGAGCCTTTTGCTTACTTTTGGGCTCCTTTCAAAAGTGAGGCGCTGTAAAAGCGCAACCAATATCAGCCATGAACACGGTAACGGATATGTACACAAGAGTAGCGACACGACAGATATGAAGAAACCCCACTCATATATCCATGACATCTTGAAGTTTTTTAGTGAATCCCTGCACGATGACAGCCCTCAACAGTGTCATGCCATGCGCTAAAAGGGTATAAAACTTAGTGACCTATGAGTCATAACGCGCATCTTCACTGTATCGTGCTCGCGGGCGATGATGGCGTCAGGCTGATTTCACGGTAATCCGGGACCGGTCAAACTCCTTCGCTGCTCTTTTTTCATGGGTCAAAAGCCATTTGTTTTCGATGCCGAGTCATCGGGCAAACGGTGATATTCAGCTATTTATATTGGGAAGCCATGATGATTGGCATAAAAAGCATAGCGAGTTACGTACCTCTGGCTGGCGTCGACAACTACGCCCAAGGTGCGAAATTCGGCAAGGATGACGAATTCATCCTTGGCAAGATCGGCTCCGCTTTTCTACCGCGCAAGGATGATGCACAGGAAACCTCCGATCTGTGCGTCGAGGCAGTCAACGCCCTGTTCGCCAATAATCCGGACCTCAAACGCGAGTCCATCGATGCGCTGATTGTTGTCACGCAGAACGGTGACGAGGAAGGCTTGCCACACACTGCCGCTATCGTTCAGGACAAACTGGGCCTGCCAACGAATGTGGCAGCGTTCGACATATCCCTTGGCTGCTCCGGTTATGTTTACGGCATTTATGCACTTAAAGGTTTCATGGAGGCAGCAGGCCTGAAAAACGGTCTGCTGGTTACCGCCGATCCGTATTCGAAGATCGTCGATCCGGAAGACCGCAACACCACGATGCTGTTTGGCGATGCCGCCACTGCAACATGGATGGGCGAGGACGCGCCATGGCAACTGGGCAAGGCCAAGTTCGGTACGGATGGCTCCGGCGCCGCTCATTTGAAGGTCAGCAATGGCGTGTTCTTCATGAATGGCCGCCAGGTCTTCAACTTCGCACTGCTCAAGGTGCCTGCACACCTGCATGAGTTGTTGCAGGAGTCGGATCTGGATCAAAGCGATATTGACGCGTTCTGTATTCACCAGGGCAGCGCGGCGATTGTCGATGCCGTGGCGCGACGCTTTGAGGGCGAGCCGGAAAAATTCATCAAAGACATGCTGGAAACGGGTAATACTATTTCTTCCAGCATTCCATTGCTGCTTGAGAAGCATGTGCTGGATGCCAGCTGGAAACGCGTTGCACTGAGCGGTTTTGGCGTTGGCCTGTCCTGGGGCTCGGCGATCATTTATCGGCCCTGATCGAATATTGCAGTAAAAAATAGCGCTCAGGACGGTTACTCTTGAGCGCTATTTTTTTGTCCGGAATTTGGGTGGGGTCTTATGACTGACAGCTTCCAGTTAAATGCCGCGGTGCTTCAGGATCGCTGGCCGCAGGTGTTTGCCAGGTTGCTGGATGAGGATTACGAGGCGCTGCAGGTCGAACTGGTTAATGGACTTGAAGCGACCCTGAGTGTCTCTGGCATACAGCTGACCAGTCGCCATGACCGGAACGCCGAGGCGCGGTTGCAGGCCGCCAGCCTGCCGGCTGAAAAGTCACTGCTGCATTTATATGGCACCGGGCTTGGCGACCTGCAGCAGGTACTGCTGGAGCGTTCTGACTTGCAGCGCTTGCAGGTGCATATCCTTAACGGGGCTTTATTCTCGCTGGTACTCAGGCTTGCGGATCAGACTTCCTGGCTCAGCGATCCACGGGTAGAGCTGGGTTATGCCGCTGATGACAGCGAGATTCAGGTGCCGTTCTTCGCCTTGCCTGCCGAGCTGGAGCTGGCGGATGAGGTCAATGCGCGGATTCGGGACCGACTGGTCAGTGAAGTCCATCTGCATTTCAATAATCGTGAGTTCGATCCGCAAGCGCCGCACATCGTTGAGCGTTTGCTGGCGAACCTTGAGCTGGTCAGGTCCGACCGGGACGTGACCGAGCTGTTCGGCCAGCACGTGAGCCGGGAAATGTATGTGATAGGCACCGGGCCGAGTCTTGAGCAGCACTTTGAAAGGCTGCTGAGCATTCGTGCGGGCGAGCAACGTCCACTGTTTATCTGTGTCGACACCGCTTACAAACCGCTGCTTGCCCACGGCATAAGGCCGGACTTCGTGGTGAGCATTGATCAGAAGATCACGACTGGGCACCTGCCACCGGCTGACTCGGCAGAAATCGTGCTGGTCTATAAGCCGTTGAGTGACCCTCTGGTGATCCAGGCCTGGGAAGGGCCGCGCTATGTCAGCTATTCACCCGGATCGATCCATGACGAGTTGCGCAAGCACGTTAGCCGTGGCGAGTTGTTCGGCGGCGGCAGCGTGATTCATCCGGCGGTGGATCTGGCGGTGCAGATGGGGGCGTCGCGGGTGACGCTGTTTGGTACCGATTTCGCTTACCCGATGAACAAGACCCATGCCGGGTGGGGTGATGGAACGCTTGGTCCTTCTATCGATCACGCGCGGCACTGGGTGCTCGATGGGAATGGTCAGCGGGTCAGGACGCAACTGAATTTCCGCCGCTATCTTGGCGAACTGGAGCGCTACATCCACCTGCACCCTGACGTGCAGTTCCTTAATAGCAGCCGGGCAGGGGCGATGATCGCCGGTACAGCTTTTAATAAGGAGTTCGTGCAATGACGACGGTCGAGCAAAGTATCGCGCACTGCACCGCATGCGCCGGTCTGTTTCGTTTAGGGCGTAGCGTCGAGGCGGCGCTGGATATGATTGATGTCTTCGAAAGTGCTGGCAGCCATCTCGATAAGCGCTCGCCCGATGTGCAGCAGCAATGGGTGCAGTTGCTGACGATCATGCTGGCGTGTCAACAGGCTCAGGATTGGCTTGGACTGGCCGACTATATGCAGTACGAACTGGTAGATTTGCTTAGAGGCTAAAGGCCAGATCAAGGCAGTTTTTTGACGGCGTTCTGGTTTTATCGAAAGTTGCAAGACCTTATGGATAATACGTTTTTTCGTCAAGTTATTGTTTTTAAAGAAAATCACTCGTTCGCTGGAATTTTTTTTCAAATACACCTAAAGCAAACAGGGTAGACGACGATAACTATTACGAAGGTTCTCTGTGCCAACCCGGCTGTCGCCAGGGCCGGAAGCCGCAGCACCCAACCAATGAGGATTTCATCATGGCTTTAAGCGTAAACACTAACGTTGCTTCCCTTGCTGTTCAGAAGAACCTGGGTCGCGCCTCCGACGCTCTGTCCACTTCCATGACTCGCTTGTCTTCTGGCCTGAAAATCAACAGCGCCAAAGACGACGCAGCCGGCCTGCAGATCGCAACCCGTATCACCAGCCAGGTTCGCGGCCAGACCGTAGCAATCAAAAACGCCAACGACGGTATCTCGATGGCTCAGACCGCTGAAGGCGCTCTGCAAGAATCCACCAACCTTCTGCAACGTATGCGTGAGCTGGCAATCCAGGCACGTAACGGTACCAACGGTACTTCCGAGCAGAAAGCGACCAACGCCGAATTCGCTCAGCTGTCTGACGAACTGACTCGTATCGCTAACAGCACCAACCTGAACGGCAAAAACCTGCTCGACGGCACTGCTGGCACCATGACTCTGCAAGTCGGTTCCAACACTGGCGACGCTAACCACATCGACCTGGTTCTGAGCACCGGCTTCGGCGCAGCAGATCTCGGCGTAGCTAGCGGTACTGTGGTTCTGACTGGTACTGACTCTTCTGTTGCTGCTACCAACATCGACTCCGCGATCAGCGCAATCGACGACGCTCTGGCGACCATCAACGAAACCCGTTCGAACCTGGGTGCTTCGCAAAACCGTCTGACCAGCACCATCTCCAACCTGCAGAACGTAAACGAAAACGCCACCGCTGCACTGGGTCGCGTTCAGGATACCGACTTCGCAGAAGAGACTGCTAACCTGACCAAGCAACAAACTCTGCAACAAGCTTCGCAAGCTGTTCTGGCTCAGGCCAACCAGCTGCCATCCGCTGTACTGAAACTGCTTCAGTAATATCGGTGTAAGACTTGGCGGGGGAGTATGCGGTTTGTACTCCTCCGCTTTTTTACTTTGAGGAGGTGATGGATATGGACATGAGCGTTAAATTGAGCTTGTCTTACCAGGCCGTTAAACCGACGCCTGTTGTTGCTGAAAAACCGGCTGAGGTCCCTCAGGCTGCGGTTGTGCTGACACCTGCCGTAGTTTCGGATTCATCCGAAAGTAAAGAGGCGCTCAGGGTTTCGGAAGCGGAAAAGTCTCAGAGGCTTGAGTCTGCAGTACAGGAAATTGAAAAATTTGTGCAATCGGTGAAACGCAATCTCGAGTTTTCGATCGACGAGTCGTCGGGCGAAATTGTTGTAAAAGTGATAGCGGGTGACACCGGGGAAGTCGTGCGACAGTTGCCGTCAGCGGAGGCACTGAAAATCGCCGACAGCCTTCATAACGCACACAGCTTATTGTTCGACGCCAGGGTTTGATGCTGGTGTGAGCGATGTGATGGGCTCTTTTGTTTTTTGAAAAGGCAAAAGACTTCTGAAATCTGAAGGAGAAATTTATGGCTGGTACAGTTACATCTGCAGGCCTGGGTTCGGGTCTGCCAATTGGTGACCTTGTTAAATCTTTGGTTGACTCGGACAAGTCCGCCAAAACAAACCAGATAGCCAAGCAGACGACGCTGAACACCACCAAGTTGTCAGGGATCAGCACGCTGAACTCTGCGCTTGATGCCTTCCAGACTGCGCTGACTAATCTCGGAAAGACAGACACGCCCGCTTTCAACGGCTTTTCTGCAACGTCGTCGGCGCCTACCGTATTGACTGTAACTGCTAAAAACACTGCGGTTGCGGGTACTTACGCAGTCGAGGTCGTGAAACTGGCCACCAGTTCAAGCGTGGCTTCGGCATCCTTTGACACGGCGGCTGCCAGTGCTATTCCGAGTGGTTCCCTGACCATCACTCAAAATAGCGTTGATACGCAGTTCAACATTCCAGAAGGCTCGACACTGCAGTCGGTTCGAGACCTGATTAACTCCAAAACCTCCACCAGTGGGGTCAGTGCCAACATCATCACTGACGCTACAGGCTCGCGCCTGGTGTTCGGTTCGACAAAAACCGGTGCCGGTTCGGATATCACTACGAGTAGCAGCGTTAGCGGCCTGACCATCGGTTCGGGTGCGCTGGATGCTTCCGATGCGACCAGTGCTGGTCGAATCGGCGACGCGCCAATTGATGGCGAGATCAAGGTTGGTGGTCTGTCGATCAAAAGCTCCACCAACACTTACGACACCGCTGTCTCGGGCTTGAGCTTCACGGCGGTTGCTGAAACCAAGACGCCGACAGTAGTAACTGTGGGTGCCAACTCCGACGGTTTGAAGACCTCTTTACAGGCCTTCGTTGATGCCTATAACACCGTTGTCAGTACCATCAACTCGCTGACCAAGGCCACGACTGACTCCAATGGTGATTTGACTGGCGTTGCGGCGCTGGGCGGTGATTCACTGGCGCGTGATTTGTTGGCTACCATTCGTTCGGTGCTGAACGACACGTCTTCGGGTGGCAAGCTGTCGACCCTTTCGCAGTTGGGTATTCAAACCGATCAAGTGGGCGGCAAGCTGGCGTTTGATACTGGCAAGTACACTGCGGCCATGGCCAAGGGGCTTGGCGGCGATGTGCAGCAGCTGTTCGCGGGTACCAAGGAGGATGGCAGCGACGGCTTGTTGAAGCGGATGAGCAAGGCGCTGGACCCGTACACTTCGACGGGCGGCGTCATGGACGTCCGTACCACTCAGTTGAACAAGACCAAGGCTGACCTGCTCGCTCAGAAGGCCGCGCTGGATCTAAGGGTTGAGACCCTGACCGCGACGTTGACTGCCAAATACAACGCCATGGACCTGGCTGTTGGGCAAATGAAATCAACGTTGTCCAGCATCACCTCGTTCTTCGATGCACTGAACGCCCGTACCTCTGCTTCCTGAGGCTGGTTGGTTCACAAAGGCCCGGCTGCGTCCATACGCATGCCGGGTTTTTGGCTTCTGTCCTAAAGTTTTTCGCCAATACGTCGATAAGCTTTTCATACGAAGTTTTAAATCTTTGACGAGGTACATCATGAACCCGATGTTAGCCCTTCGGCAGTATCAGAAAGTGAACTCCCATGCACAGGCTTCGGAGGCTACCCCTCACCGTCTGGTGCAAATGCTGATGGAGGCCGGGCTGGATCGTATTGCTCAGGCCAAGGGCGCTATCGGGCGCAAGGACATTGCCTCCAAAGGTGTGTTGATCGGCAAGGCCATCGAGATCGTCGGCGGTTTGCGTGAAGGCCTGGATATGGAAAATTCTGCCGATACGCTGACTCGCGTTGATAACCTGTACGTCTATATGATGAAACGCCTGGCTGAAGCTAATATAAAAAGCGACCCGAAAATTCTCGACGAAGTTGGCGGTTTGCTGGGCACAGTCAAAGAAGGCTGGGACGCAATCGCGGGCCACTAAGATCAAATAACAGGCTTGTACTGAGGATATAGACATGAGTGCTGCACTCAAGCGTATCGAAGAAACTCGCGAAGCGCTGGTTGGCGCGTTGGCCGAGCGTGACTGGGAAACGATCGTCAAGCTGGACCTGGCCTGTCGTGCCTGTGTCGAAGACGTTATTCGCGAAGATGCGCCTGATGGCCCTGAGTTGCGCAGCAATCTAGAAGAGTTATTGACGGTCTACCGGCAACTCATCGACACTGCTACTGGTGAGCGTCAGGCTATCGTCGATGAAATGACGCAAATCAACCAAGCCAAAAATGCAGCAAAGGTTTACCATCTATTTGATTCGTGACCGGTTGGTCAAAAAAAGCTTTACGCCATAAATTTGACTGTTTACGGTATTTTGACTTAACTAGCGATGTTTACTATTTTCTGGTTCTCGGTATAAGCAGTGGCCGGGATACCAAGCTGCCCCATGTATGGGCATTGAGTTGACTAGGGAAGTTGCTATTGCATGTGGCGTGAAATCAAGATTCTCCTGATCGATGACGACAGCCAGCGCCGCCGTGATTTGGCGGTTATTCTGAATTTTCTTGGCGAAGAAAATCTTTCCTGCTCAAGCCAGGACTGGCAGCAGGTTGTCGGCTCTCTGACGTCCACTCGCGAAGTGCTTTGCGTGCTTGTCGGCAGTGTCAATGCCCCGGGCAGTCTTCAAGGACTGCTTAAGACAGTCGCAGCATGGGATGAGTTCCTTCCTGTTTTGCTTTTGGGAGAAAATTCTTCTCCTGCCGAGCTTCCCGAAGATTTGCGTCGCCGCGTGCTCTCGAGCCTCGAGATGCCGCCGAGCTACAGCAAGTTGCTTGATTCGCTGCACCGGGCCCAGGTTTACCGGGAGATGTACGATCAGGCGCGTGAGCGCGGTCGCCATCGCGAACCCAACCTGTTCCGTAGCCTGGTAGGCACCAGTCGCGCCATTCAGCACGTACGCCAGATGATGCAGCAGGTCGCCGACACTGACGCCACCGTGCTGATCCTTGGCGAGTCCGGTACGGGCAAGGAAGTGGTCGCCCGTAACCTGCATTACCATTCCAAGCGTCGTGAAGCGCCATTTGTGCCGGTCAACTGCGGGGCGATCCCTGCCGAGTTGCTGGAAAGCGAACTCTTCGGCCACGAGAAGGGTGCCTTCACCGGCGCCATCACCAGTCGTGCGGGTCGCTTCGAGCTGGCCAACGGCGGTACGTTGTTCCTTGACGAAATCGGCGACATGCCGCTGCCCATGCAGGTCAAACTGTTGCGGGTTCTTCAGGAGCGCACGTTTGAGCGGGTGGGCAGCAACAAGACGCAAAGCGTCGACGTTCGCATTATTGCCGCGACGCACAAAAACCTCGAAACCATGATCGAGATCGGCAGTTTTCGTGAAGACCTTTACTACCGTCTGAACGTATTCCCGATCGAAATGGCCCCGCTGCGTGAGCGGGTTGAAGATATTCCGCTGTTGATGAACGAATTGATTTCGCGCATGGAGCACGAGAAGCGTGGCTCTATTCGTTTCAACTCGGCAGCGATCATGTCGCTGTGTCGTCATGCCTGGCCAGGCAATGTGCGGGAGCTCGCCAATCTGGTTGAGCGCATGGCGATCATGCATCCATACGGCGTGATTGGCGTCGCGGAGTTGCCGAAGAAATTCCGCTACGTCGATGATGAAGATGAGCAGATGGTTGAAGGTATTCGTAGCGATCTCGAAGAGCGCGTTGCGATCAATGGTCATACGCCAAACTTCGCCAACAGCGCGGTTCTGCCTCCGGAAGGTCTGGATCTGAAGGATTACCTGGGTGGTCTTGAGCAGGGTCTGATTCAGCAGGCGCTGGACGATGCCAACGGCATTGTGGCTCGCGCCGCCGAGCGTCTGCGGATTCGTCGTACAACCCTCGTCGAGAAGATGCGCAAGTACGGCATGACGCGACGTGACGGTGATGAACAGGCAGATGATTGACGCTTGTTGCGTTGAAATAAAGCCAAGCCCCTGAATTATCAGGGGCTTTTTTTTCGGCACGAGGATTGCTAAGTCTCCTGGAACATACCGTTTTTACTGACGGTTCGCCACGCGAGAGATTACCTATGTCCCAGGCCGTTCAGCAGCTGTCGTCTGATTCTGCACTTCAAGTTCCGCTGTCCCTCGAACTGGAAAGTCGTCAGGGCCTTGAGCATGCCTTTCAGCTGTTCAACCAGATGTCGTCGCAACTGACGGACTCCTACAGCTTGCTGGAAGCACGGGTTACTGAGCTCAAAGGCGAACTGGCGGTGGTCAGTGCTCAGCGTATGCAGGAGCTGGCAGAAAAAGAACGGCTTGCATTCCGTTTGCAGAACCTTCTGGATCTGTTGCCCGGCGGCGTGATCGTGATTGACGCCATGGGTGTTGTACGCGAAGCGAACCCGGCTGCGGTGGATCTGCTCGGGCAACCTCTGGTGGGTGAGCTCTGGAGGCACGTGATCAGCCGTTGCTTTGCGCCTCGCGAAGACGATGGTCATGAAATCTCTCTAAAGGATGGACGTCGTCTGTCCATCTCCACGCGTTCACTGGATGCCGAGCCTGGGCAGTTGGTCTTGCTGAACGACCTGACTGAAACCCGTCGCCTGCAAGGGCAACTGGCGCGCCATGAGCGCCTGTCATCTCTTGGGCGAATGGTCGCCTCGCTGGCCCACCAGATTCGTACGCCGCTCTCTGCTGCGCTGATCTATGCCAGTCATTTGACAGAGCAACAGTTACCGGTGGAAACCCAGCAGCGTTTCGCCGGACGGCTCAAAGAGCGTTTGCATGAGCTTGAGCATCAGGTTCGCGACATGCTGGTCTTTGCCCGTGGCGAGTTGCCGTTGACGGATCGCATTACACCGCACGAGCTGTTTGCGGCACTGCAGGCTGCGGCGCACACCCAAACCGACGATCTGTCCGTGCGGTGGCAGTGTGACGATGTCCCAGGGCAGTTGCTGTGCAATCGCGACACGCTGGTCGGTGCTTTGCTCAATCTGGTTGAGAATGCCGTGCAGGCCAGCGCCGGGCGCACGCGTCTGAAAATCCACGCTTATGCCCGTGGTGACGTTTTGCGGGTTTGTGTCAGTGATAACGGCAGTGGCATCGATGCCGCTGCACTTGCCCGAATCGGCGAGCCATTCTTTACCACCAAGACCACGGGAACAGGTCTTGGGCTGGCGGTGGTGACAGCGGTTACCCGTGCGCACCAGGGCGGCGTGCAGTACCGATCCCGTGTAGGGCGCGGCACCTGTGCGATCGTTTCGTTGCCACTGGTTCCGGCTTCCGCTGCAAAGGAAATCTGCTGATGGCGATCAAGGTGTTGCTGGTCGAGGACGACCGTTCATTGCGGGAAGCGCTGGGCGATACCCTTGAACTGGCGGGGCATGATTATCACGCCGTCGCCTGCGCGGAAGACGCGTTGCTGGCGGCGGCCGATGAGTCGTTCGGGCTGGTCATCAGTGACGTCAACATGCCCGGCATGGATGGGCACCAGTTACTAGGTTTGCTGCGCGAGCGTCACCCGCAATTGCCGGTGCTGTTGATGACAGCTCATGGCGCAGTGGATCGCGCGGTAGATGCAATGCGTCATGGCGCGGCCGACTATCTGGTCAAGCCATTCGAACCCAAGGCTTTGTTGGGTCTGGTAGAGCGACATGCGTTGGGGCGTCTGGGGCCGGCAGGTAACGAAGGTCCTATCGCCGTCGAACCTGCCAGCGCGCAGTTGCTCAACCTGGCCAGCCGCGTGGCGAAAAGCGATTCGACCGTGTTGATTTCAGGGGAGTCGGGGACGGGGAAGGAAGTGCTGGCGCGTTTTATCCATCAGCATTCGCCCCGCGCGGAAAAGCCGTTCATTGCCATTAACTGCGCAGCCATTCCCGACAACATGCTGGAAGCCACGTTATTTGGTCACGAGAAGGGCTCTTTCACCGGCGCTATCGCCGCCCAGGCTGGCAAATTCGAGCAGGCCGACGGCGGCACGATCTTGCTGGATGAAATCTCGGAAATGCCCTTGGGTTTGCAGGCCAAGCTGCTTCGGGTTCTTCAGGAGCGTGAAGTTGAGCGGGTCGGCGGCAAGAAGACGATCACCCTGGATATTCGCGTGGTTGCGACCACCAACCGTGATCTGGCCGGTGAAGTAGCGGCAGGTCGCTTCCGGGAAGACTTGTACTACCGGCTTTCGGTTTTTCCGTTGGCCTGGCAACCGCTGCGTCAAAGGACTGCCGATATTCTGCCGCTCGCCGAGCGTCTGCTGGCCAAGCATGCCAATAAAATGAAGCACGCCGCCGTCAGGCTTTCGGCGCAGGCGCAAGCCTGTCTGGTGAGTTATGCCTGGCCGGGTAACGTCCGGGAGCTTGATAACGCTGTGCAACGGGCGTTGATTTTGCAGCAGGGCGGTGTGATTCAGGCTGAAGATTTCTGTCTGACCGGCCCCGTGTCTTATGCGCCAGCGCCATCGTTGAGTGGAACAGCTGGCGGTTCATTGGCACCAGCCGCGCCAGTGGCTGTGTCGGCACCCATGGAGCTGGCGGGCAGCGATTCGGCTGGCGCGCTGGGGGATGACCTGCGGCGGCGCGAATTTCAGATGATCATCGACACGCTGCGCGCTGAGCGTGGTCGTCGCAAAGAAGCAGCGGAACGCCTCGGTATCAGCCCTCGTACGTTGCGCTACAAGCTGGCACAAATGCGCGACGCGGGGATGGACGTGGAAGGTTATCTGTTCGCGACCTGATGGTTTGTCGTTTAGAGCCGATACAGTTTTTCTGCCTGCGCTTATTTGTCGCAGATCGACCTGAAATTTAAAAATTTTAACCTCTCTGGATCAGCCAAATGCTTATCCAGAGCAGGGTTTAGCGGAATTCGCTGATAGATTGGATGCATCGTGATGGCCATATGCTGCTATGTAGCTGGCACTCTTGTTGCTTTGACATTATTGACCGCTGACTCGGTGTCAAAAATTTGCGGCCCTTATGAGAGAAACGTCCATGAGCCAAGGTGTTGAATTTAATCGCTTGATGTTGGACATGCGCTCCATGCAGATGGATGCCATGGCTGCGCCCAAGGCTGCAGCTACGCCGCAAATCGGCTCCAGCAGCTTTGCCGACATGCTTGGCCAGGCCGTCAACAAGGTCAACGACGTTCAGCAGGCTTCCAGCCAGCTGTCCAGCGCCTTCGAGATCGGCAAGAGCGGCGTGGACCTCACTGACGTGATGATCTCGTCCCAGAAGGCCAGTGTGTCTTTTCAAGCCTTGACCCAGGTGCGAAACAAGCTGGTTCAGGCTTACCAAGACATCATGCAGATGCCGGTTTAAGGACGTATTGAGTCATGGCAGAAACACTCGCCGATAGCGTTCCGGCCAAGGCAGGCGCTCCTGCAGGCAAACCGTTGTTCGGTCTGGCCTTCCTGGAAAACCTCTCCGAGATGACCATGTTGCGTCAGGTTGGCCTTATGGTCGGCCTGGCTGCCAGTGTGGCCATCGGCTTTGCCGTAGTGCTCTGGTCGCAGCAACCTGACTATCGTCCGTTGTACGGCAGCATGGCCGGCATGGACGCCAAACAGGTCATGGACACGCTGACCACGGCCAATATTGCCTACACCGTCGAGCCTAATTCCGGCGCGCTGCTGGTGAAAGCTGATGACGTGCAACGTGCACGCATTCAGCTGGCATCTGCTGGCATCGCCCAGACTGACGCCAACGTCGGTTTTGAAATCCTGGACAAGGATCAAGGCCTGGGGACCAGTCAGTTCATGGAAGCGACGCGCTATCGTCGTGGCCTTGAAGGTGAGCTGGCGCGGACCATTTCGTCCTTGAATAACATCAAGGGTGCCCGTGTGCACTTGGCGATCCCGAAAAGCTCGGTGTTCGTCCGTGATGATCGCAAGCCAAGTGCTTCGATTCTGGTTGAGCTTTACCCTGGCCGCTCCCTTGAGCCAAGCCAGGTCATGGCCATCGTCAATCTGGTGGCGACCAGCGTTCCAGAGCTGACCAAGTCTCAGGTCACTGTCGTCGACCAGAAGGGCAATCTTCTTTCTGATCAGGCGGAGAACTCCGAGCTGACCATGGCGGGCAAGCAGTTTGACTATGCCCGTCGCATGGAAGGCATGTTGACTCAGCGTGTGCAGAACATCCTGCGTCCGGTGCTGGGCACTGATCGCTACAAGGCGGAAGTGTCCGCTGATGTGGACTTCAGTGCTGTCGAGTCAACGGCAGAAAGCTTCAACCCTGATCAGCCTGCCTTGCGCAGCGAGCAGTCGGTCAACGAGCAGCGTTCCAGCAGTTCAGGTGCATCAGGTGTTCCGGGCGCGTTGAGCAACCAGCCGCCAGGCCCTGCAACCGCACCGCAAACCCCGGGCGCCGGTGCAGCCGGTGCTGCTGCCGCCATTGCTCCAGGCCAGCCGTTGCTGGATGCAAACGGCCAACAAATCATGGACCCGGCCACGGGTCAGCCAGCCTTGGCGCCATACCCGGCTGACAAGCGCGTGCAGTCGACCAAGAACTTTGAGCTGGACCGGTCCATCAGTCACACCAAGCAACAGCAGGGCCGTTTGAATCGTCTGTCGGTTGCCGTGGTGGTGGATGACCAGCTCAAGATCAACCCGGCCAATGGTGAAGCGACACGCACACCGTGGAGCGCAGAAGACTTGAACCGCTTTACCCGCCTGGTGCAGAACGCTGTCGGGTTCGATGCCAGCCGCGGTGACAGCGTCAGCGTTGTCAACGTGCCGTTCTCGGCCGAGCAGGGCGAAGTCATCCCGGATATTCCGTTCTACTCGCAGCAGTGGTTCTGGGACATCGTCAAACAGGCGATGGGTGTCATCTTCATTCTGGTTCTGGTGTTCGGTGTCTTGCGTCCGGTGTTGAACAACATCACCAACGGCAAGAGCAAGCAACTCGCCGGTTTTGACGACGGCATGGGCGGTATGGGTGGCATGGGCGGTGGTGGCTCCGATGAGCTGTCCAACGACCGCGTCAGCCTGGGTGGCCCGCAAAGTATTCTGCTGCCTAGCCCGACCGAGGGTTATGACGCACAGCTGAACGCAATCAAGAGTTTGGTGGCTGAAGATCCGGGTCGTGTGGCCCAGGTCGTGAAAGAGTGGATTAACACTGATGAATGATCGAGCCGCTGTAGCCAAACTGAGTAAAGTCGAGAAAGCTGCCGTACTGCTGCTTTCCCTGGGCGAAACCGATGCTGCGCAAGTCTTGCGCCACATGGGGCCCAAGGAAGTCCAGCGGGTCGGCGTGGCCATG
Source organism: Pseudomonas quasicaspiana (assembly GCF_021147825.1). Classification (NCBI taxonomy): domain Bacteria; kingdom Pseudomonadati; phylum Pseudomonadota; class Gammaproteobacteria; order Pseudomonadales; family Pseudomonadaceae; genus Pseudomonas; species Pseudomonas quasicaspiana. The sequence continues at coordinate 14,257 of NZ_JAGTPI010000074.1, read as the reverse complement.
GCGCAGATGCGCAACGTGCATCGCGAACAGGTCGAAGAGGTGATGACCGAGTTCGTCGAAATCGTTGGCGATCAGACCAGCCTGGGCGTCGGCTCTGACGGTTACATCCGTAAAATGCTCACCCAGGCATTGGGCGAAGACAAGGCGAACGGTCTGATCGACCGCATCCTGCTGGGTGGCAACACCAGCGGTCTGGACAGCCTGAAATGGATGGAGCCACGCGCTGTGGCTGACGTTATCCGTTTCGAGCACCCGCAGATTCAAGCCATCGTTGTGGCGTATCTGGATGCCGATCAGGCAGGTGAAGTGCTCGGGCATTTTGATCACAAGGTGCGGCTGGATATTATTCTGCGGGTGTCGTCACTAAACACCGTGCAGCCAGCGGCCCTTAAAGAACTGAACCAGATTCTCGAGAAGCAGTTCTCGGGTAACGCCAACACGTCGCGTACTACCCTGGGTGGTATCAAGCGTGCTGCGGATATCATGAACTTCCTCGACAGCTCCATCGAAGGCGCGCTCATGGATTCGATCCGCGAAGTCGACGAAGATCTGTCGACGCAGATCGAAGACCTCATGTTTGTCTTCAACAACCTGTCGGACGTGGACGACCGCGGTATCCAAGCGCTGTTGCGCGAGGTGTCTTCGGACGTGCTGGTACTCGCCCTCAAGGGTTCCGACGAGGCGATCAAAGAAAAAATCTTCAAGAACATGTCCAAGCGTGCCGCCGAACTGCTGCGCGACGATCTGGAAGCGAAGGGCCCGGTCCGCGTCAGCGACGTGGAAACCGCGCAGAAAGAAATCCTCACAATTGCTCGCCGTATGGCCGAGGCCGGGGAAATCGTTCTTGGCGGCAAAGGTGGCGAGGAAATGATCTAGTCTGTTGACGTTTTGTCGGAAAAGCTGACCGGGGATATAGTCTCCGATGTCCACCGCCTTGCCTGGCGACAGTCGTCCGGCAAGGCGGCCTGCGCTGAAACATCACAGACTCTAAGGCACTATAAATGTCCAGCTCCAACAAAGAACCGGTCAGCGAGCTCATCCGCGCCAAGGACGTCGGCGGTTTTGACGTGTGGTCGCTGCCCAGTTTCGACCCGTACAAAGAGCCTGAACCCGAGCCGGAACCGGTCATCGAGGAATCGGTCGACACCATCGAAGAAGTCCCTCTGGAAGAAGTCCAGCCGATAACGCTCGAAGAGTTGGAGAGCATCCGTCAGGAGGCCTACAACGAAGGCTTCGCCACGGGCGAGAAGGAAGGCTTTCACAGCACGCAACTCAAGGTTCGTCAGGAAGCCGAGGTTGCCCTCAAGGAAAAGCTTGCCAGCCTCGACCTGCTCATGACCCAGCTGTTTGATCCGATCGGCAGCCAGGACAAGCAAATCGAGCAATCGGTGATTTATCTGGTGGAGCACATCGCTCGCAAGGTTATTCAGCGGGAGCTGACCACCGATTCACGGCAGATTGGCAATGTCCTGCGCGATGCGCTGAAGCTGTTGCCTATGGGCGCCAATAATGTGCGGATCTTCATCAATCCGCAGGATTTTGATCTGGTCAAAGCCATGCGCGAGCGTCATGAGGAAACCTGGCGCATCGTTGAAGATGACACATTGCAGGCTGGCGGTTGCCGGATTGAAACCGAGCACAGCCGGATCGATGCCAGCATCGAGACACGCCTGGCGCTGGCCATTGGCAAAATGTATGACCAGATGCACGAGCAGTCACTGCATCCGGCAGCTCCAGACCTGAGTCTGGAACTGAACAACCCTCCAGTCGCGCCAGCGTCTGCCAGTTCTGATGTCGAGAAATCCGATGCGCCTTGATCGCACCAGCTTCGGCAAGCGCCTGGGTTCGTATGCCGAAACCATCGAAATGCCCGTGCAGCCGGTGGTGGAAGGGCGCTTGCTGCGCATGGTCGGTCTGACCCTTGAAGCCGAGGGCCTGCGGGCTGCCATGGGCAGTCGCTGCATGGTGATCAACGATGACAGTCATCATCCGGTAGAAGTCGAAGCCGAAGTCATGGGCTTTTCCGGCAGCAAGATATTCTTGATGCCCGTCGGCAGCGTGTCCGGTCTCGCGCCCGGTGCGCGCGTTGTGCCGTTGGCGGACACCGGCCGGTTGCCCATGGGGATGGCAATGCTGGGCCGCGTGCTTGATGGCGCGGGTCGCGCGCTGGACGGCAAAGGCGCCGTTAGGGCCGAGGATTGGGTGCCGATGGACGGCCCGACGATTAATCCGCTCAAGCGCAACCCGATCAGTCAGCCCCTCGATGTGGGCATTCGCAGCATAAACGGATTATTGACGGTCGGCCGCGGCCAGCGTCTAGGGCTGTTCGCCGGTACGGGCGTCGGCAAAAGCGTCCTGCTCGGCATGATGACCCGCTTTACCGAGGCCGACATTATTATCGTGGGCCTGATCGGTGAGCGGGGTCGTGAGGTTAAAGAGTTCATCGAGCACAGCCTGGGTGAAGAAGGGCTCAAGCGCTCGGTGGTGGTCGCATCCCCTGCGGATGATGCGCCGCTGATGCGTCTACGGGCGGCTATGTATTGCACGCGAATCGCCGAATATTTTCGTGACAAGGGCAAGAACGTGCTGTTGCTCATGGATTCCCTGACCCGTTTCGCTCAGGCGCAACGGGAAATTGCTCTGGCTATCGGTGAGCCTCCTGCAACCAAGGGCTATCCGCCTTCGGTGTTCGCCAAGTTGCCCAAGCTGGTAGAGCGCGCCGGTAATGCCGAAGCGGGCGGCGGCTCGATCACGGCGTTTTACACGGTACTGTCCGAAGGCGACGACCAGCAGGATCCGATCGCGGACTCGGCGCGAGGCGTGCTCGACGGCCACATCGTGTTGTCCCGTCGGCTGGCTGAGGAAGGGCATTACCCGGCCATCGATATCGAGGCGTCCATCAGCCGGGTCATGCCTGCGGTGGTCACCCCCGACCACATGAATCAGGCGCAGCACTTCAAGCAGTTGTGGTCGCGTTATCAACAGAGCCGCGATCTGATCAGCGTCGGTGCCTACGTGCCCGGTGGGGATCGGGAAACCGACCTGGCGATTCATCTGCAGCCAACCCTGGTGCGCTTTCTGCGTCAGGGGCTCAACGAAAACGAGAGCATGGAGAACAGCAGTGCCCAGTTGGCTGCAGTCTTCAGTCCTGCTGCGGGTGGCTGATAAGTCATGGCCGTAAGTCGCGCAGCGCGTCTGGCGCCCGTGGTGGATATGGCCGAAAGCGCCGAGCGCGCGGCCGTCCAGCGGTTGGGGCATTTCCAGGGGCAAGTGCGCATCGCCGAAGGCAAGCTTAATGATCTTGAGCAGTTTCGCCTGGACTACCAGCAACAATGGATCGACAAGGGCGCCCATGGCGTGTCCGGGCAGTGGCTGCTGGGTTATCAGCGCTTCCTTACCCAACTGGATACCGCTGTCGATCAGCAGCGCAGGAGTCTGGCCTGGCATCAGGACAATGTCGAAAAAGCCCGCGTCAGTTGGCAGCAGGCTTATGCACGAGTTGAAGGCTTGCGTAAATTGGTCCAGCGCTACATCGACGAAGCCCGTCAACTGGAAGACAAGCGCGAACAGAAGCTGCTGGATGAGTTATCGCAACGCCTGCCCAGGCATGCGCCGTTTTAACAAACAGATTTGCATCGCAACTTATTGAACTTTAATGATTTTTCCTGTGGTATCCGGGCTTGCCCGCGATGAGGCTGGACGCAATTCACCTTGTATCGCGTCAAGCTCCATCGCGGGCAAGCCCGGCTCCCACACAGGAATTTGCAGGTATCACTAGCCAGTGCTAAACCTTGATAACGTGACGTACGTCTCTCAGGAATTCTACATGCCGGTCACTTCTGAGCTTTCTCCCGACGGTCAGCAACTGACCATCTCAATCTCTGGGCGCTTTGACTTCGCTTCCCATCAGGACTTTCGTGAAGCTTATGAAAGGTCGGGCAGCGAGTTGCGTTATGTCGTTGACCTGAGTGGCACCACTTACCTGGACAGTTCGGCGCTGGGCATGCTCTTGTTGCTGCGTGATCATGCCGGGGGCGAGCGTTCGCGGATTCGCCTGATCAATTGTTGCCCTGATGTCATCACGATCCTGACCATCTCCAATTTCTCGAAGCTTTTCCAGATAGGTTGAAGCCTTGCAGCCGTCCAGCGAATCCTTGTGCATCCTGATCGCTGACGACAACGCCAGTGACCGCCTGTTGCTGTCCACTATCGTGGCCCGACAAGGGCATCGTGTGTTGTGCGCTGACAATGGCGCCGATGCGATTGCGTTGTTCGAGACAGATCGGCCGCAACTGATATTGATGGACGCCATGATGCCGGTGATGGACGGCTTCGAGGCTGCCCGGCGAATCAAGGAGCTGGCCGGTGAGGCGCTGGTTCCGATTATTTTCCTGACCTCGCTGACGGAAGGTGCTGCATTGGCGCGCTGCCTGGATGCCGGGGGAGACGACTTCATTGCGAAGCCCTACAACCAGACGGTTCTGACAGCAAAAATCAATGCCATGAACCGCTTGCGGCTGCTGCAGGAGACCGTCCTCAGGCAGCGCGACCTGATTGCCCGCCACCATGATTACCTGCTCAACGAGCAACGAGTGGCCAAGGAAGTATTTGATCAGGTAGCGCATTCCGGTTGCCTGGACGCAACCAATATTCGCTATCTGCAATCGCCTTACGCGCTATTCAATGGCGACTTGTTGCTTGCTGCCTACACACCCGCCGGCCACATGCATCTGTTGTTGGGCGACTTCACCGGGCACGGTTTGCCGGCGGCGGTCGGTGCGATGCCTCTGGCGGAAGTGTTTTACGGCATGACTGCGAAGGGTTTCGGTCTGGCCGAAACCCTTCGCGAGATGAACGCCAAGCTCAAGCGCATCCTGCCTGTGGACATGTTCTGCTGCGCGACCATGGTCTGTATCAACTTCAGTCAGCGCCAGTTTCAGGTCTGGAATGGCGGCTTGCCTGACGGTTATCTGCTGAGTGCTGCGACAGGGGAGCGTACTGCACTGGTTTCCCGGCATTTGCCGCTTGGCGTGCTGGACTCGGGCTCGTTCGATGACCGGACCGAGGTTCATCCATTCGCCTTGGGCGACAGGGTTTTCCTGCTTTCGGATGGGGTGATCGACACCGCAGACAACAAAGAGCAGTTGTTTGGTGTGGCGCGGCTACACGAGGTGCTGGAAGCCAATCGCGATCCGCAGCTGTTGATCACGGAGATTCAGCGAGCGTTGAATGATTTCGGCGGGCAGCCCCGGGATGACGTCAGCATGGTGGAAATCACAGCTGTCGAGCAGGCAGAGCTGGGACCGCAAACCGTGACTTACTCGGACAGCGGTACCTCTACGCCGCTGGATTGGTCATCGACGTTCGAGTTCAGGGCGTCGACCCTCAGGCGCTTCAATCCACTGCCTTATCTGTTGCAGTTGTTGCTGGAGGTCCATGGCCTGCGTCATCAGAGCGGTGCGCTTTACACCGTAATGACCGAGCTTTATAGCAATGCGCTGGAGCACGGCGTTCTGGGGCTTGATTCTTCGCTGAAAAGTAACGCGTCAGGATTTACCCGCTATTATCAGCAGCGGGCAGAGCGGCTTGCCGCGCTGGAGAGTGGCTTCATTCGCATACATTTTCAGGTCATCCCCCTGGATGGGGGCGGCCGTTTGAGTGTGCAGGTGGAGGACAGCGGTAATGGTTTCAACATTGATACAATTCTTGCGTTGCCGCCGACACTCAATGAGCTGTACGGTCGCGGTCTTGCGCTGGTGCGAGAGCTGAGTGACGAGGCTTCGTGGTCTGAGGACGGACGGATCGCACGCGTGGAATTCTGCTGGGGGGCAAAGGCATAACCCCGGGTTCTTGATCAAAGGAGTGAACAAGGTGTCAGTCATTCATCTGGATTACAGCGTATTGACGACGTTGCAGGAAGTCATGGAAGACGAGTATCCCACCCTTCTGGATGTGTTCCTCAAAGACTCTGAATACCGTATTTCCCGTTTGCGTCAGCTTATGGGAGTGGCTGCGTTTGATCTGCAGGAGCTGAGCCTGGTGGCCCATAGCTTCAAAGGCAGCAGCAGCAATATGGGCGCGCTGCGCCTTGCCGACCTGTGCCGTGAGCTTGAAGAGCGCAGCCGTCGGGAGGAAAGCGTCGGTCTTGGCGATCTATTGGCCGCCCTTGATCACGAATACTCGACTGTGCGTCGGTTATTCGACGCGGAACGCCAGTTTTTTATCGCACACCCCTGAGTCGACTCGCGCTTCTATCAAACAAATGCGCCTACCATTTGGAATGTTATTTACCTGTAGGAGCGCGCTTGCCCGCGACTCGGTCTGTCATTCGATAAATCTATCGGCTTTGCTGACGCTATCGCGCTCCTGGAGGGGCGTGTTGGCTGCGAGAGAGCTGCACCATGGACACCGGGGCTGCTCTTGATCGTCTTTGGCCCGTATCTTGCTCTGTTCTGCGTATTCAGCTGTTTTTCGCGGAGATCGACATGCCACTCGCCCCCAATGCTCTTCTTCAAGCCACTCCAGTGGCGGCGCAGAAGGCCAGTTCTGCCAGCAACTCAGCCAGGCAGGCTGACAGCAGCAAAGACGACAACTCCAGCTTCTCTGACGTCTATGCCAAGCAGGCTCAGGCTAAATCGGCTGCGAGCAACGACGCTCCGGTCAAGGCCAGATCTGCTGCGGATAAAGACAAACAGGTTGCAGACAAGGCCGCGTCCGACAAGAACGATGCTGCCACTTCGGACTCGACGACGGTTGCCGATAGCGGCAATACCTTGCCTGCCGAGCCAGTTGCCAGTGCAGATGACGGCAAGGCCGATGAGGAAGTTGATCCGGCACTGGCCCAGGTTGTAACGCCAGCCCCGGCGCTTGATCCCGCGCTTGATCCTGCATTGCAAGCCATAGTCAGTCAGGCCTCGGCCCAGGTGGACGTCGACAAGCCGAAAGTTGATGTCGCTTCTGCCTCAACCGCCTTGCCGACCGTGCAGGCCGCTGATCCGGCTGAAGCATCTTTCGACCCGAGCGCTGATCCGCTCGAAGACATGCCCGCGCTGCAGTTTGCTCTGGAGAATGCAGCAGCCAAGGCGCAGCAGGCTCAGCAAGCGCAAAATGCTCACGCAACGAATCAGGCAGGCAAGAACGCCAAGCTGGATAACGCCGCAACAGATCCATCCCAGCTCGCCAATAACCTGGCAGCACTGGATGAGCGTTCATCTGTTTCGGACGAGCCCAGCACCGAGAGCAGCGATAAATCATTCGACGGCTTGCTCGATAGTGGTCTCAAAGATGTCAAATCAGCTGCTGGCGATACGCGGGTGGATAACTTCGCTGATCGTCTGGCAGCCCTGAGTCAGGCCGCGCAGCAGCCTCGTGCTGCAGCGCCTGCGGTACCTCTGATGAACCAGCCTTTGGCGATGCATCAGAGTGGCTGGAGTGAAGGCGTGGTAGAGCGCGTCATGTATCTGTCGAGTCAAAACCTGAAATCGGCTGACATTCAGCTGGAGCCTGCTGAATTGGGTCGCCTTGATATTCGTATCAACATGGCGCCTGACCAGCAGACTCAAGTGACCTTCATGAGTGCTCATGTGGGGGTTCGTGAAGCGCTGGAAAGCCAGATGTCCCGCCTGCGCGATTCTTTTACCCAGCAGGGTATGGGGCAGGTGGACGTGAACGTTTCCGACCAGTCCCGCAACCAGCAGAACCAGGCCCAGCAGCAAGAGCAGGCTAACAATGCCCGTGGCACTGGCAACGGTGGTTCGGGCGTCAGTGGCGTGGACGGCTCGGTTGACGGTATCGACGCAGATACTGGCATTGCGATCAGTCAGCCGGTTCAGCGGGTTGTCGGTACCAGCGAGATCGATTTCTACGCCTGATGATTGGGCATTCTCGCAGGCATACGAATGCCTTGCAGGAGCCCAAGAGCACCGCGAGGCAGCGATGGCGACCTTCCTGATACGTCGCTATCGCTGCCTCGCGCTGCTGCAAGTTCTGAGTTTGCTGCGCGCGGTGCTACATAAACTCTTGAACCAACGCCTCACTAAAACCCCTGTCCTGACCATCCTCTCCCAACTCTGGCATAACACTTGCTCTTCCTCTGTCACGCATTAGCGAACCCCCCGAATAGTGACGGATTATTGGCATGGCGAAGAGCGACGAAGTTAAAGAACCCGGCTCAAAAGGCAAACTCAAGCTCATTATCATTGTGGTAGTGGCTTTATTGCTGGCCGTCGGCCTTTCAGTCGGCGCGACCTGGTTTTTCATGCACAGCTCCGAGCCGAAGGTAGACCCGGCGGCTGTCGCAGCGGCGGATCCCAATGCCAAACACCCGGCCATTTTCGAAGCGCTCACGCCTGCATTCGTGGTCAATTTCAACTCCAACGGTCGTCAGCGCTATATGCAGGTCAGCATCACCATGCTCGCGCGCAATCAGGCTGATCTTGAGGCATTGAAAGTGCACATGCCGGTCATCCGCAACAATCTGGTGATGCTGTTTGCCGGCATCCCTTTCGAGTCCCTGGCGTCGCCTGTCGGTCAGGAAATGCTGCGTCAGAAAGCGACCGCCAGCGTTCAGGAAGTCGCCCAGAAAGAACTGGGCAAAACCGTGATCGAGCAACTGCTTTTCACTAACTTCGTATTGCAGTAGGAACACGACATGGCCGTGCAAGACCTGCTGTCCCAGGATGAGATCGACGCGCTGTTGCACGGCGTGGACGATGGAATGGTTGCAACTGAAAACGCTGCCGAACCCGGCAGTATCAAAAGTTATGACCTGACCAGCCAGGATCGGATCGTACGGGGTCGGATGCCGACTCTGGAAATGATCAACGAGCGATTCGCCCGTTATACCCGCATCAGCATGTTCAACCTGCTGCGTCGCTCAGCCGACGTGGCGGTAGGTGGCGTGCAGGTGATGAAGTTCGGCGAGTACGTTCACTCGCTGTATGTGCCGACCAGTCTCAACCTGGTCAAGCTCAAACCGCTGCGTGGCACCGGGCTGTTCATCCTTGACGCCAAACTGGTGTTCAAGCTGGTGGATAACTTCTTTGGCGGTGACGGTCGTCACGCCAAAATTGAAGGGCGTGAATTTACCCCGACCGAACTGCGCGTGGTACGCATGGTGCTGGACCAGGCTTTCATCGACATGAAAGAAGCCTGGCAGGCGATCATGGAAGTGAACTTCGAGTACATCAACTCTGAAGTGAACCCGGCGATGGCCAACATTGTGGGTCCGAGCGAAGCGGTTGTCGTATCGACTTTCCATATCGAGCTGGACGGAGGTGGCGGCGACCTGCATGTCACCTTGCCTTACTCGATGATCGAGCCTATTCGGGAAATGCTGGATGCGGGCTTTCAGTCCGATCTGGACGACCAGGATGAGCGCTGGATCAATGCACTCAAGCAGGATGTTCTGGATGTAGCAGTGCCCATGAGCGCGACGGTTGTTCGTCGTCAGTTGTTGCTGCGCGACATTCTGCACATGCAGCCGGGCGACATTATTCCGGTTGATATGCCTGATGAGATGGTGATGCGCGCCAACGGCGTGCCTTCCTTCAAGGTCAAGCTGGGATCGCATCAAGGCAATCTGGCCCTGCAAGTCATCGAACCGATAGAGCGGCGTTGAGTTTTTCTCGCCGAAAATTTTTGTGTCACTGAATCAATGTTCACCGAGGACAACCGATGGCTGATGAAAACGATATGACGTCTGCTGAAGATCAGGCGTTGGCCGATGAGTGGGCGGCAGCACTGGAAGAAACCGGTGATGACGGGCAGAGCGATATCGATGCGCTGCTTGCTGCAGATGCCGGTAATTCGGCGGCGTCCAGCCGTATGGCAATGGAAGAATTTGGCAGCGTGCCCAAGAGCAATGCTCAGGTAACGCTTGATGGTCCCAACCTTGATGTGATTCTGGATATTCCGGTGTCCATCTCCATGGAAGTGGGCAGTACCGATATCAGTATTCGTAACCTGCTGCAGCTCAACCAGGGTTCGGTTATCGAGCTGGATCGTCTGGCGGGTGAGCCGCTCGATGTTCTGGTCAACGGTACGCTGATCGCCCATGGCGAAGTGGTTGTGGTCAATGAGAAGTTCGGCATCCGCCTGACTGACGTGATCAGCCCAAGCGAACGTATCAAGAAGCTGCGCTAGTGAAGATGATCAAAGCCGTAGCCGTGTTCCTCGTCATGCCGCTGAGCGCTTTGGCGGCTGAGCCCGCCGTTCAGGCGGTGGCGCCTCAGGCGACTGCCGCGGCGTCATCAGGCATGGGCGGGCAGATAGTGCAGTTGCTGTTCGGCCTTCTGCTGGTCGTCGGTCTCATCTTTCTGCTGGCCTGGCTGATGCGTCGGGTTCAGCGCGGCGTACCGGGTAATACTCAGGTGATCGAGCTGGTCGGCTCGCGGGTTATCGGCCCGCGTGATCGCCTGGTACTGGTTCAGGTCGGCAACGAACAGATTCTGCTTGGCGTCACGCCGGGCCGAATCACGCCGTTGCATGTGCTCAACGAGCCAGTGCGGGTGCCGGAGACCCAGCCGGTGAACTCCGAGTTTGCGCAGCGTTTGATGGACTTGATGGGCAACAAGGTTCAGAAGGATAAGAAGTAATGCTGCGTATTCTGTTGACAGTTTTGCTGGTGCTGGCAGCGCCTGTGGCGTTCGGTGCCGACCCGTTGTCGATCCCGGCAATTACGTTGGCCAACGGTGCAAACGGTCAGCAGGAATACTCGGTCAGCCTGCAAATCCTGCTGATCATGACGGCGCTGAGCTTTATCCCGGCGTTCGTCATGCTGATGACCAGTTTTACGCGGATCATCATTGTCTTCTCGATTCTGCGTCAGGCCCTGGGTCTGCAGCAGACGCCGTCGAACCAGATCCTGACCGGCATGGCGCTGTTCCTGACCATGTTCATCATGGCCCCGGTGTTTGACCGGGTGAATCAGGATGCCTTGCAACCCTATCTGGCGGAAACCATGACGGCGCAGGACGCAATCGCCAAGGCGCAGGTACCAATCAAGGATTTCATGCTGGCGCAAACCCGCACCAGCGACCTTGAGTTATTCATGCGGCTTTCCAAGCGCACTGACATCGCTTCTCCGGATCAGGCTCCGCTGACGATTCTGGTTCCGGCGTTTGTCATTTCCGAGCTCAAGACAGCGTTTCAGATCGGCTTCATGATATTCATTCCGTTTCTGGTCATCGACCTGGTGGTCGCCAGCGTTTTGATGGCCATGGGTATGATGATGCTCTCGCCGTTGATTATTTCCCTGCCGTTCAAAATCATGCTTTTTGTGCTGGTAGATGGCTGGGCGTTGATCGTCGGCACGCTGGCCAGCAGTTTCGGTGGTGTATGACCCGTCCTGATCAGGAGTCTGCGCAATGACGCCAGAAGTAGCTGTCGATCTGTTCCGCGAGGCGCTGTGGTTTACCACATTGCTGGTGGCGATTCTGGTAGTGCCCAGTCTGCTCTGTGGTCTGTTGGTCGCCATGTTTCAGGCGGCCACTCAGATCAACGAACAGACGCTGAGCTTTTTGCCGCGTCTCATCGTGATGCTCATCACGTTGATCGTCGCCGGTCCCTGGCTGCTCAAGGTGTTCATGGAATACATCCTCGCCTTGTATACCAGCATCCCGACTGTGATCGGCTGACCTCGTGGAACCGATTCTAGCCCTGACCAACGGGCAGATCGGCACTTGGGTAGCGAGCTTCATGCTGCCGATGTTCCGGATTGTTGCGCTGTTGATGACCATGCCGATCATCGGTACAACACTGGTCCCTCGTCGTGTGCGTCTTTATCTCGCGCTGGCCATCACCGTGGTTGTGGCGCCAGTCCTGCCGCCCATGCCCGAGGTCAACGCGCTGGACCTGACTGCCTTGTTGCTGATCGGTGAGCAGATCATTATCGGCGCGGGTCTAGGGCTGTTTCTTCAGCTGTTCTTTCATTCTTTCGTGATTGCCGGTCAGATCATTTCCACGCAAATGGGCATGGGCTTCGCCTCGATGGTTGACCCTACCAACGGCGTGTCATCGGCAGTGATTGGTCAATTCTTTACCATGCTGGTCACGCTTGTGTTTCTAGGCATGAACGGCCACCTGGTGGTGATAGAAACCCTGATCGAGAGCTTTACGACCATGCCGGTAGGGAGTGGTTTGCTGGTATCCAACTTCTGGGCGCTCGCCAATGGCCTGGGCTGGGTCATGGCTGCCGGTCTGAAGCTTGTGTTGCCGACGATTACCGCCTTGCTGGTCGTCAACATCGCTTTCGGCGTCATGACCCGTGCAGCACCGCAGCTGAACATTTTCTCCATTGGTTTTCCGCTGACGCTGGTGATGGGCTTTGTCATTCTGTGGATCAGCCTGGCCGACATTCTCAATCAGTACCAACCGCTGGCAACTGAAGCGCTGCAGGGCTTCCGCGATATGGTGAGGGCTCGCTGACATGGCTGAGAACGAGAATGGTCAGGACAAAACAGAAGAACCCACGGATAAAAAGCGAAGTGATTCCCGCAAGGAAGGCCAGATTGCCCGCTCCAAGGAGCTGAATACCCTGGCAATCATGATGGCAGGCGCTATCGGGCTTCTGGTCGAAGGATCGGATATTGCTCAGGCAATGTCTTACATGATGACTTCAAACTTCACCATCACCCGTGAAGCGCTAATGGATCAAGGGTCCATGGCAAAGATGCTGTTGTCGACCGGCAAACTCGCGTTGGTCGTCATGATGCCTTTTTTCCTGGTCATGCTCGCTGCCGCGATCATTGGCCCGATCTCCCTGGGTGGGTGGTTGTTCGCCGCCAAATCAATGGCTCCCAAGTTCAGCCGCATGAACCCGTTTGCGGGCCTTAAGCGCATGTTTTCTCCCACTGCGCTGATTGAGCTACTCAAGTCCTTCGCCAAGTTCGTGATTGTGCTGATCGTGGCATTGGTGGTGCTGAACATGGAAAAGGCCGCACTGGTTTCGATTGCTCACGAGCCCTTGGAGCAGGCGATTATTCACAGCCTGCAAGTGGTGGGCTGGAGTACGTTGTGGATGGCGTGCGGGCTGATTTTCATTGCGGCGGTGGATGTGCCATTCCAGCTATGGGAAGCGCACAAGAAGCTGTTGATGACCAAGCAGGAAGTGCGCGATGAGTATAAGAACTCCGAAGGCAGTCCAGAGGTCAAGCAGCGCATTCGTCAGTTGCAGCGAGACGCATCGCAGCGCCGCATGATGGAGTCGGTTCCTCAGGCGGATGTGATCATCACTAACCCGACGCACTTTGCCGTGGCTCTTAAATATGACCCTGATCAGGGTGGGGCGCCGATGCTGGTGGCCAAGGGCGTGGATTTTGTGGCGTTGAAGATTCGGGAGGTTGCTGCGCATAACCAGATTCTGATTCTTGAATCGCCGGGTCTTGCGCGTTCGATTTACTACAGCACGGATCTTGATCAGGAAATCCCGGCCGGTCTGTACCTGGCGGTGGCTCAGGTTCTGGCGTATGTGTATCAGATTCGTCAGTACCATGCAGGGCAGGGCAAGCGTCCGGATCCGCTGGGCGATATCACTATTCCGCCGGATTTGCAGCGGGATTCTTGATTTTTGCTATTGCTGCTAACTGCGCTGGTGCCGTCGCGGCCGCGATTATTGAGTACATATCCGTTACCGCATTCAGGGCTGATATTTGTTGCGCTTTTACAGCGCCTCACTTTTGGGCCCAAAAGTAAGCAAAAGGCTTTTACCCCACCACTTGGTCCCTCGCCTAGGCTCGGGATACCCGCCCGCAGATCTGAAACCGTGGGCCGCCGCAATGGGCCATCCATGGCCCGGTGCGGCTAACCCGGCGTCCTGCCGGGTTGCCCACGGTTTCAAATCTGCGTTCGGCCAGCGTGGTTTAACGGGGCGCCCCAGATCAAGATCAAAAACGCGGCGGCCTGACAGCCGACCTGATTGGGTGGACTTGCCGATATTTTGTAGGAGCTGCCGAAGGCTGCGAAGCGGTGTGTCAGACGATGTATTCGTTGGCTGTGGTGGCGTCTCGCGAACAAGTTCGCTCCTACCGGTCCGGGGTGTTAGCGCTGTATTCGCTCTGTTTTTGATCTGCTTTTGATCTGCTTTTGATCTGCTTTTGATTTTGATCTTGGGCGCCCCGTTAAACCACGACGGCCGGAATTAGACCTTGCTGTGTGGGGCAAACCGGCAGGGATGCCGGTTTAGCCGCCTCAGGCCATGGATGGCCGGTGGCGGCGGCCCCACGCAGCAAGGTCGGATTACGGGTATGCCGAGCGACAG
>NZ_JAGTPI010000073.1:0-28675 GCF_021147825.1 Pseudomonas quasicaspiana | reverse complement strand
GGGCATGGGGCGGGCTCTGATCGACGGAGCCCGTTTTTTATTCTCGGTGGACGGACAAGTCAATTCCTTAACTGACTGGCATTAGGGCTTGCCCGCGATGAACGATAACGCGGTTCAAGCCACAGTATCCTTCCCGCTTCGAACAACCGTTGGTCACTTTAATCGAGCCACCTGAAATCCCCCTCCCGCCACACCCCCCGGTATCAAAGGCATAGAGAAACATTGACCCCAGTCAAGCCAAATCCCCATACCGCAAATGCGTCGCAACGACACATTGCCTGACACCCTCATGACCTATATGCTGTGTTTCGAAAAATGAAAAACACTACATAAGGGATTTCCGCTGCTTTTTCGGTCGTACCTTCTCCATTGAGAACGCCCCCACAAATGCAGAAGAAAATAACGAAATTCCTTCCTCAAACGCAGTTACGGATGAACAAGTGTCGGGCGAAATCTGTATAATCCCGCGCTCGCTCCAAGGTACTCAAATGACCCTTTGCCCACGCAATGCTGTCTTGCCTGAAAGCCACCTTGAGTCCCCGTTTTGCTCGCCTGTAAGGCCCCAAAGGCGCGGCGACAAATCCAATGATCGATCCGCAGCACCACAAACAGGTCGATCCTGAGTAAAACTCGAAAATTCCGTTGCCGGCGTCATTACTCGACGCAGGCACTACATCCTTTGAAATTCAGGAGCTTCCACCATGCTGAGCTGGGACGAATTCGATAAAGAAGACGGCGAAGTAGCTGTCAAAGCAACCAACGCCGGTCACGCTAACGAAGCCAACATGGACCGCCTCGACAGCGCCGGTGGCGCCGCAGCCACCGAAGCTCGCGCCGTCACCGACAAAGACTCTGCTGCCCTGATCCGTGCCAAAAAAGCACTGGACGCACTGGACGTCGCCGAAGGCCTGGCTGAACTCGAAGGCGCCAGCGCCCGCGTTGCCGTTGACGAAAAAATGATGATCAACTGCCGCGCCGACCTTAACCAACTCGTGCCATTCAAATACGACTGGGCGTGGCAGAAGTACCTGGACGGTTGCGCAAACCACTGGATGCCGCAAGAAGTCAACATGACCGCCGACATCGCCCTGTGGAGAGACCCACAAGGCCTGACCGACGACGAGCGCCGCATCGTCATGCGTAACCTGGGCTTCTTCTCCACCGCCGACTCCCTGGTTGCCAACAACCTGGTACTGGCCGTGTACCGCCTGATCACCAACCCGGAGTGCCGCCAGTACATCCTGCGCCAGGCCTTCGAAGAGGCGATCCACACCCACGCTTACCAGTACTGCATCGAATCGCTGGCCATGGATGAAGGCGAGATCTTCAACATGTACCACGAGATTCCATCGGTCGCGAAGAAAGCCGCCTGGGGCCTGAAATACACCCGTTCGATCTCCGATCCGAAGTTCGAAACCGGCACCGTCGAAACCGACAAAGAATTGCTGCGCAACCTGATCGCCTACTACTGCGTACTGGAAGGCATCTTCTTCTACTGCGGCTTCACCCAGATCCTGTCCATGGGCCGTCGCAACAAAATGACCGGTGTCGCCGAGCAGTTCCAGTACATCCTGCGCGACGAATCCATGCACCTGAACTTCGGCATCGACGTGATCAACCAGATCAAAATCGAAAACCCACACCTGTGGGATGCCGAAATGAAGGAAGAAGCCAGCCAGATGATTCTGCAAGGCACCCAGCTGGAAATCGAATACGCACGCGACACCATGCCGCGCGGCGTACTGGGCATGAACGCGGCGATGATGGAGGACTACCTCAAGTTCATCGCTAACCGTCGCCTGAGCCAGATCGGTCTGAAAGAAGAGTACCCAGGTACCACCAACCCATTCCCATGGATGAGCGAAATCATGGACTTGAAGAAAGAGAAAAACTTCTTCGAGACACGGGTTATTGAGTATCAGACTGGTGGGGCGTTGAGCTGGGATTGATTGATCCCGCGCTCACAAGCTTCAAATGAAAAGGCTGCCTGAGAAGGCGGCCTTTTTTATTACCTGAGAATGCCGTTGAATGACAGGTTGATCGAGGAGCTACGGAGTGGCCCCGATGCCCCTGACACCGCGCCGTCTCGCGGCAACATAGGTCTGGTAGGACCGGATTTATCCGGAAAGGCAGCATTCCAGACGACGATGATGTGGCGGATGTACCGACCTATTCCCGAATGAATTCGGTCCCACGCAGACTGTGTGAAAACGTAGCGAGCGACGGCAAGACAAGGCAAAAACAGGCGAAAAACGGCCGGGGTCGCGTCCGACTCTAGTGTTCTAAATGAGCATTTTTCGCCTGTTTTTAACGCAGTATTGTGCGCGTAGCACCGAAGGTGCCCAGCCTGCAGTAGTTTTCACACAGTCTGCACGGGTTCCGTGTGAATTCAGACGATTACACTTCTTTGATGGACGCGCCAATCACAAGATTCTTGAATCCCATTTCTCGTTCCCATACCGACGGGACTTGTAACTATCGATCTTCCACTCCCCCGCTTTTTTCAACATGACGAAGAGATATTCGTCCTCAAAGCTCGTCTCCGTTTTAATCACCACTTCAGCTCTGGATTTGGTTTTTATCTCCACCAGGACTTCCGTTGGACTTTCGACACCGTTGAATTTAGCTGGGAAGCCAAAGCTTCCGGGATTTTTACCGCCGTACACCCGACGCTTATCAGTGCAGTAATCATCAAAAAGCGGGGCCGTACGCTCACCGAATATGGCAAACCAATCGGTTCTTCCCTCCGCGTAGTGGTATTCGATGCCCGGATACTTCTGCCGTAGCTCACCATCTTCTTTTTTACTTCCGGCGTAGATATCACGCTCGATCGAATTCCATTTAGCCCCGAATTCACTGACGTGCAATGCCAGATGTGATTTGAGTGAAGCTTCGTCCATTTTACCTGGCCCCAGAATTTCCATTGATGCAGAACACTGCTTGAACGCAGCCGTGTTTCGACGATCGATTTCGTAGCTTACAAAGAGCCAGGCCTGATGGCTATCACAGGTTCAGATCTGACGTTCGTGGACTTACCACCTTCACCGCCTCACTTCACATCGCAATGTATGGCACGATAATCTTTGAAGGAACATCGCCATACGCAACCCGCGTATTTTGAACCAGAGACAGGACGCTGAAATGGATGCCGCTTTTCAAAAGCTCGCACTCAAGATTGGCATTGAGCTACCGGAACGTTTTTCAGCATTGATGGCCATAGCGCAATCGGACAAAAATACCATGCGCAGTGTTTATGACGTGTTTTTGCTTGATGCCGAAACGGCTGAGCGCGAAATTGATGAGTGGCTCGATCCGGCTGATCATGAAGGTCGAACGTTCCTGCCTTTCGCGACTAATGGCAGCGGTGAGCCCTACTGTTTCGTGCGGCTGGAAAATGGGACCACGGGGATCGCACAAGCACTGCATTTCGGGCAGATGACAAGCCTTGCCCACATCGACATATCGTCGTGGGTGACAAGCCACTATGTGCGCGCAGCGGCTGACGTGTCCCACCTGATCTATCAACCAGAAGTTGTGACACCTCAAACAGAGATGGGCCCAGTAATCTCCCATGAAGTGCAATTACTCCATCCAGCATTGCTGCCAGAACACCGTGCGCTACTTGCGGACCTTTTTTCCAGACCCTGTGTGGCCAGGTCATTCAAGGACGGCTCCGAGAGCATCCCCAGAACTGTTAACGCTTTCATTTCCCAAGAGGAATCGGAGTTGTTACAGGCAAGTCTGGAACAACCAGACCCTATTGAATTCGAAGTACTGCGTGACTGGATGCGCTGAGTACACCTTGCAGTCAGCAGAATCCCAATGGAGTGACCATGAGCGAAAAACAACCCTGCCGGGTTTGCGCAAATTTGATATTGGCAACCACGGCGGCACGCAACGACGGAATGTGCGTGCCCTGCAAGCGCGGCTATCGGAAAGATATCGAAGACGGCAAGCTCCGGGCCGAAGAGCACAAGCGTTACATCGTCAGCCCGCGAGCGCTGTACTGGACGGCGCTGGTCAACCGCGTCTACAACACACCCGAAGGTTTCTCAGGGCTGGCATTGGCAGAACAGCGCTATTACGCCGTCAGCGAATTACGGGGCGAGGTCTACAACGGCGGCTTCGATCAGTACTTCGGCAACGACTCAGGGGGTAACTTCGACATCGCTTGCGCAGGCCTGCTTGAACTGGGCGCAACGCAGACACTGGCGCTGCTCGAAGAGGCCAGGCGCCTGCTGTTCGGTACCCAGCCCGTGCCCTCCGACCAGGGCTTGCGCCAGTTGAGCATGCCCACCTACGCAGACGAGCGAGATCTTGATTGCGAAGCGGCGCTGGATGCCCTCGACAACCAATTTTATAAGGATGCCGAACAACTCGACGACCGCTTGCTGAAGTACGCCCTCGAGCACGGCTTGTTCGAAAAAGAGGCTGATTGACCATCAGGCCAGATGACAATCTCCACTCAAATCAGCAAACCCAGGCAACGCCAACCATGAAAAATCACGCACCGTACTACGTGCTGTTTACTGTGATGCTTTCAATGTTTTGCCCCGCCGTCCTGGCAGCATCGTGGCAAATCTGCAGCATGGAATTGCGTATTACTGATGTCCTGACAAACCCCTATCCAGAGTTGCAGGCCGAGATCCTCAAGGTAAGCGCAAAGACCGCCACGGTCGTCTGCCCGGAGAAAGGCACGACCCTCAAGTTTCTGCCGGAAACGTCAGACTATCAGGCCGTGCTTCCGCGCCGAACCTGGCCCAAAAAAGGACAAGTGGTGCACTTTGATTACCGCTACCTGGATGGCACCTGTAAAGGCGAATGGAAGGATTATCCGTGCCGCATCAAACACTACTCACTGCCGAGGCAATGAACGTTGAATCATAAAAAACTACTGGGCTATCTGCCTGGCGATCTGGTTGAGCCGATCACCCATGACGTTGCGCGGGTGACTGCATGGGAGATGCTTGGCCCTGAAAAAATCCCCCATGAGGTACTGACGGCGCAGGTGCTCAAGCGGGTGTTCCTGCGTTGGGATTGTGTGTTGCAGGGCCCTCGTGATGAGGCCGGCCCACACTACAAAGACCTGGTGTGCCTGACGATGGCGGCCGTGCTTCATCGTCATGGTTTTTGCGATGAGGCATTGACCCGGACTGCGCTGGAGGCGGTCGACAGGCTTAATGAGCAGGGCGTGCTGAGCGATACCTTCGAACGCAACAGCGATGCCATCAAGGCGCTGCTGACTTCGCCACCAACCCCCTTGGTACGACGCCCGCCGTTCGACAAAGACGTCACGTTCTTGCGAGAGGGCGACGTCTTGTCAGTACAGATCGGCGAATGGTTTTATGCGATCTACGTCCATAGCATCGAGGGTAATCACGAAGCCCCGGTGGTCGAGATTTACGACTTCGCCTCACGCCAGCGCCCAGGGCCTGAAGACCTCCGGCACTGCAAGGCCAAAGGGCAGCGCTACAATGACGGCACGATGCGTATCGCACAGCACGCGCCTTATGGGCTGCGGGATGTGCCGGACAGGGCCAGGCAGTTTCAGATCATCGCCAGCGGCTTTCCCGCGCCCCGTGTTGATCATTTACAACCGTCGATTGGGTTGTTCGCCGTAAGTGACCCGTTCACCCTCTTGGAAGATATCCAGCGCGCCTTCGGTCACGATTGAAAGCTCCCCGATTGAACAGCCCCTTAGCGTTGCATCGCCTCCAGGCCAACGCCCGCGACGTAACGCACCTGCTCATCGGTATCCTGTGTTGCCCGACGTAGCGCCTCGATGGCCCGACGCGCGTCGTCGGGCAGCAAGCCACGGTTATTCAATCCACTCACCGCATGACGACGAATGGCAACGTGGGGTGAAGCCAGGCCGCGCAAGGCTTCGCTGACATCAGCAGTAGTGGTATCGATTTGGTGGTAGAACTCTTCAAATTTCTCTTCAACCGCAGCCCGAACCTCAGGACGTTGATCAAGCAGACGCTCAAGGGGCCTGTAATCCAGCACCGGTGGCTGCACGGCCCGCCAGCGGAAACCGTCAAGGTTAGCGCAAATCCCCGCGACTGCGACGTCGGGCGCTTGCTGCATAAGCCAATCAAAATCCTCAAGGTAACCCAAGGCCGTCGCGCACCAGTTGCGGGTCGGTTGCTCAGGGGCTTCAATCGCTTGTCGGCGCAGGGCCTGGATCACGGGCTCATCAGCAAAGCCGGCCAGCCCGAGAATGCGCGCCGCCGGTGTAGGTTTTTTATGGCTGTTGACCTGCTCGATAAGCGCTGCCTGTGCGGCACGGCCGTTGGCAATCAACCACGGCTCTGCGTCTTCCCCGGAAACACCATCAAAACAATGTAAGCGGCTGACGTAAAACGCGGCCTGCTCGGCGAGCGGCAAGGCAGCGACTTCGCGCAGCTGGTTTTCAATGGCCAGTTCGACAGGGAAATTCTCCTCGAACTGCTGGCGCGTCATGCTGCGCTTGGCCAAGGCGGTATAGCCACCAAAGTCATGAAAAATCACCACGAAGCCAGGCGTCACACCAGGGTGCCCACTGAAATGGCGGCCCAGCGCCCTGGCGGCACGGCTAACGGTGACCAGAAAACGTCGCTCAGCCGCTTGCCATTCACGCGGGCCAAGCCGATTGGCATAGGCTTGCAGCTCATCATCAAGCTCCGTGAACGGCTCAGTCGCGCAGATTTCCCAATCCCAGCGCCAGTCCGCCGGGTTCCACTTCACCGAACTGAAGCTTTCATCGTCGTCATCAGGGAAATCTTCGCTGAGCGCCTGCAGGGTGTTTGCCCCAAAGCTGGGCAGCGACAGAACGCCCTCTTCTTCCCGGTAGCTGGCATGAAACGCTGCGGCGTACACAGGGCTGCCGCCTTCATCGAGCAGCGTTTGCAATGTCTGTCTGGCGGCGTCGAACAGCGCCTCCTCCAGAGCTTTCCAATTCATCATTCAGGTCCTTGCTGACGAAAGTGAGTTCAGCCCAGCAGGTCGAGCATCCCCTCAAGGGTGCTTTCCAGACGGGCCAATTCGATGTGCGTGCCATCGCCATATTCGGCGGTACGCAGCGCACATTCAATAATCACCACAAGCCCCAGAGGTGCTCGATGGCCGGGGTACTTGCGCAGCCTGAGTTCGACCCGGGTCGGGCTTAGCCAAGTGCTGCGGTCTGCTGACCACAGAGGATCCTTGAAACTAAACACCACGCCCCCGTTTTGGGTATCGATGATTTGCGGCGGGAACAGCCAGTGCGTGTTGCCTGCCTCCCACGGGGTCGCCTGGACTTGATAGCGACCGTCGGGAGACAGGGAGAGGATTTCGATGTCGCTCATGAGTGTGCTCCTGCACTTGGGCCGGGACTGCAATTATCAGACGTCATCCGCTACGTAATAAAGAATGTACCCGGAATACACGAGAGAGCCTGCCGCTACTCCTGCTTCGATGCACGCTGTGATTGCAGCCTCATCAGAGAAACCGTACTCCGACAACTTGTCGCCGGCAAAACCAGTAAGCCGCCATGCGTCGAAGCCACCGATCTCACCATCGGCGCCGAAGTCAAAATCTACTGTACCGGTGGGGAGGCTAACCGCGCAGCCATAGCCGTGCTTGAAGTAACGAACTCCGCCTTCCAGCTCTCCGCGTTGAGGGATGTCATTAAAGACCCAATCCGTATTAGTCGAGGGCCGCGGGATGCCAGACCTTTGCATCAGATCCACTGCGGCAGTAACGCTTGCCTGATAGTCGCTGATCAAAATGGCGAGTTGGTTATTCATACGGTCTCGCTTTTATAAACAAACGGGCGGAAGCCATACGCGCACCGATCTGAGTAAACATCGGGTTCACCACCTTGGCGTAGCGCCCGGAATTGGCGATTGTTTTCGCCGAACCAAAGCAGCCTTTCATCAACGACCGAAAGCGGCGACCCCACTCCTGAGACAGACCGTCACGAAAGTGTTTTCGCCATCTCGGAGGTAGCCGCCCAACCCAGCCCTTCATACACCGGCTTGCCGACCATGGTCGCGTGCAGTATGGCGAAACTCATCCCACGTTGAGCAAACTCGGCTTCAGCCAACTTCATCAGGGCTGAAGCCAGACCCCGGCGTCGGTGAGAGGGTTCGACGAAAACGTTCAGAACATAGCCGCGCTGATCCAGGGTCGGATGGGAAGGATGAGGTGGCCAGTCGACACTCATCAGACCTATCGCCGCCACAGGCTGCTCTGCGTCTATCAGCGCAAAACCGTAGTAGCGGCCATCGAACAGGCGCTGCTGCAACCAGGGCCGGAAGTGCTCAGTCATCACCCGCAACACCGATGGGTCTTTTCCCGCCTCAAGGAACATCGCTTCACGGTGCACACAAATCATCTCAAGGTCATCGGGTACTAGTCGACGAGCCGCCAAGCCTGAAAAATCGATGTTGCCGGGAATCTCTTTCATCGCATGCACCTGAGCGGAGCGTCCGATGCTAGAGCGGTCAAGGGGAGATTGTTAGACACAGATTTGATAAATGCGCGCCATACAGCGGCCGGTTGACCGCCCGTATGAGCTGGACATATCGATGCTCACTGAGCGCACGGCAACCGCGTGGAGTCACTCCACAGTCCACATCGCCCGGATGACTTATGATCTGCGCACTCCTGCCACGGCGAAGTCATCGCCAAAAAATGTCACGGCTAAGGATTGTCTGTATCCCCTCCCTGGTTACCAAATTGTTCTGTCGTCGGATGGGCCGTTCGATCAATTTCTAGAGGGAGTGGCTTGTTGAGTGTTGCAAGAGCAAGCAATAGAACACATGCCCATACAGCGACCATTGAACGTGCAAGTACCTTTATAAGAGTTTTAGCAGCGGGGGCGATTTTTTCCTTTTTCTTGTCATAGAGAAGTAGCGAGGCGAGGATAACCAGGCATATCGTAGCCAGCCAAACATGTTGGCTCGTGTCATAAGAACACAGATCGTTCTCAACGCATCTGTGGGCTATAAAGCCACCTATTGATGACAATGAAGACCAACCGAAACCAATTATCGCCATTATTATTTTCCCCGCGGCATTTCCAATGAAGCATATGACCGTACCTGCGAGGCCAAATACCCATATAAGGAAAAAAAGCCCATTGCCTAAGCCGCTCATGGCCCCACCAGCAGCTTCCGGCTTTAAGAAAATAACCGAGCCAATGATTGTCATTGCCAATGCGGAAAACATTAATATTCCGCTAAAAAAATCCCAGTGTATTCGGGAGGCTCGAAGTCTCTTGTTCATGAAAGTTTTGCTACCTCTTGGAGCGTTATACTATAGCGCAGTGGATGCTTCAGGCTCATCGTTTTTTAAATCAGAAAAATGAGCAAACCTCCGCCTTTGCTGTGTTTTTTCGATAAGAGTTAAGGACATCCCAAAAAGCCCCGGTTTCTGTTGAAATACCTGCCTGACATGAACACAACGGTTCCCCCTATGATACAGCTGTCCTTCATTTGCCTTATCGAACCTGTAGATAATGCGAAAGCGGCTGATAGCTGTGCGAGAGCTGCGCCGGTGATGCGGGGAAACTCCTCGGAAAGGATCTGCTTGAGAGAAAATCGATGAATTAACGACGGAACGTCTGATGACCTGAGCGGGAGTTTTTAGCCATGAAGGCATCAAAAATCAAGGCCTACATCAGTGTAGGAAAAACAGGCGTTATCAAGGGAGGTTGCAAGTGATCTACGAGTGCGATATCGACGTCGACTTCAATGGCGCTGTGTTATTTGTCTACCCGCGCTTGATGGACTTATTCGGAGGGGCGATAGAGGATGGGCAAAATATTCTTGAAGCCTTCACCTCCACGAATAAAGGCGATGAAATTTTAGACCTTGGTTGGGCGTGGCCTATCATGGGTATTCACGACGGCAGCTATCGCATTCGCTTTTTTATTGACGAGACATCAGAGGCTACCGATAGGAAGGTGTTGTTCGAAGACAAATATTTTTACTTAGACGTCTGTGATGATTTGTACCTGGCAGATATGGCAGTGTTTTGGGAGTGGGAAACGTACACAGGATGGAAGAAAATCCCCGTACCCATTGGCAAGTACAAAGGGAGCATTGCGGGCGTCCATACACGTGACGAAAACGGGGAAACCTTGTATGGTTTCGATATCCAGTTAAACACGATAGCAGAAGCATTTAATCGAACAGTAGAACCGAGATCAGACTCTCGCCTTGTGTAAGTTAGCGAGGGTTCGAAAATTAAGAAAATGCCATTAATACTGCTACCGGGAAACGGATGTGATGAGCGCAAATTTTTACGTACTTGAGTATGAAAGCGATGATGAAGGCTGTCCGGTATTTCTGGAAGGTGTGGAAAACGCCGACTGGGAATGGACAACATACGACCCCTCCCCCTATAAATTTACAATTACAAAAAACCATGAATTCCGGGTAACAGATAAAGACGTGGAGGTCCTAGACCTGGACTATTCCGGCTCTCCTACACGACTTGTCTCACAGCAATGTCTAAATTTTTGCGACACGTTAGGAGCGAAATATCGCTCAGTGCCAGTAAAGGTACTTCTTGCAAATGGCGCAGAGACAAGCAAGGACTATTTCTATTTTTTGAGCGCTCAATGGGAATCACTGCTTGATGAATCCAAATCTGAATACAGTCTGGAACTAGACATGGAGAGTGGCAAGCCAGCGATCAACAAATTCTATCCAAAAGCAAATTGCTACAACTGGATAAGTAAATTCATAACCAAAACCAATATAGAAACAGATATTTTCTGGTGCTCTGAGCTAATGGAGCTCGTGTGCAGTAAACGCTTTGTAGACGAGGCAGCTCGGTGCGGTTTGAAAGGCGTACATTTCGTTCCTCTGGATGAAGAGTATCGGTACGATCCGTGGAACGAAATTCCGGAGTGAAGACTTACTCTCTAGGCATGTGCTCTGATGGTCGCGCTGTACCCGGTATCCCCCAGAAACAATGGCCCCATATCATGGCGTGCTTGGCATCGAGCATCCCAATGGCCGTCAACTCATCATGCCACGCGATCTCCTGACTCTGCCGGGCATCAAAGCCCGCCTGGCTCGCCAGCCACCACGTCAGGCCAAAGTGGAAATCAGATTCGTATACCTAGGCGCAAACACTCACAACCGCCAACACCATCCCAAGCGTGATCAATTTCAACGTCTTCCCGAGCGTCTACTCGGAAGCAGTCGAGAAACCGATTCGTCGCGTGGCCATGCGGCATGCCTAGCTAAGTGTTGGTCGCAGTTTACTTGCGCCTCGTTAGCTCCGATGAAGTGAGGTTATGGGCTGAAATGCCTCTGACCCACGATCAACCTTTGTCTTTATTTCTAGACACTATTGGAATAAATACAGCCTTTTGCCCAGTTTTCTAGACGTTAACGGGTAGCCAGGTAGCTCATTGACCTAAAGTTTAGAGGCGGTGTGCCTCTCAGCTCTGAATGGGGATGGCATTATCCTCCTGCTCGCGGCCAGACTTCACTGATACAGCCTGATGAGCCGAGCCATATTTCGCAAAGGAGCTGGCATTCGTTGAGATCGGTGGTGACATAAGCAAAATCAAAATACGGAATTAAACTTGGCTAGCGAGAAATCCGAAACACTAACGTAGAATAATGGGCAGCTAGTAAAGTAAAGCTGAGCAGTATAATTTACCTGGCTAATTTGGATATGTTTTTTGACAATAAAACTCAATGCAAACTATCAATTAACGACCTAGAGACCTACAGATTAAAATAAGAAAAAGCTCTTCTAAAAACAGAGCGAGACACCCGTCAAACGAACGCTCGCACTTAAAACTTAAATTATAGTCAAGCCGTTTGACTCCACAAAGCTATTGATTCGGACCGATACCAAACCACGTCATTTTCCTTGGATAACAGAAGAAAAATTAGCTCTTCCAAAGCAGGCAGGTAGAACTCCTCCAAAATCAGTCGACAGCCTTCAGAATAATTATCACTAGAAATGTGATGCTCAGTCTCCTTATTATGAACCACTGAACATCTGATCCGATAAAGAACTGATGAAAAAAAAGGCCTGAGAGAACTAGCACTATTATAATTAGCCCTTTTACACCCTAGTAGACCCAAGAAATCATCAACAGCTGCCAATCGAGGAGCATACTTAACTAAAAACGACTCCCATAATGTATATATCTCTTCACCGATAGTTGAGCCACTAAAGGACAGAGGAAAAACAGCCTTCATAAAATAATCAACAGACTCATGCTCCTTAGTATCGACATTCTTATAAAGAGTCTTGAAATCACGAATAGAAAACATAGCCCCGTTCTTCGCACGCTCAAGACTTACTATAGGATATCGAAACATAAAGTTCTCTATCACATGATAGATCGACAGATACTTGGACAAGACATCCTTTCTATCAACATATTCTCCCATAATATTAACAACCTCACCAAACTGGGCGTAGGCGAGGTTAGGATCGTAGTCATGAATTGACGAATTTTTAGGCGCTACCAAATACTCATTAGTTCTTGTAACTTTCTTACCACTGACAATCATATACATCTTCAGTAGAGAAACTACGTTCGCCGCCTTATTGACACATCTACTATCACAAAAAACCACTTCACTACCAATTGAAAAATCGAAATCACAGGAAAACATGGCAAGACAATACCAAAACTCTAGTTTGGTATCGTAGGATACAAGCTCCTGAATTGAAACCCTATCACTCGGATTAAACCAAGCCAAGTTATTAGAAAGATTATTCACATTAGAGACAAATGCTGAACAACTATAACCTAACGAACAGGTAAAAAAGCCAAAACCGGAGTCAACGTCTTCGTCGGCGACAGACTCATCAATTAATGAACATATTTTTTCCGCAACGAAAATAATATATGATACTTTTGCAAAAACGAAACCAGGATAATTAAAGAAAATCCTATTAAAATCTTCAAAAACGGATCTTAGTTTCAAAAAGTTTACACTCGGAACCAATGATTCGCGACTAAGCTGAACCTCCATTTTTAAGCTGACCAGTTCATCACTAAGCGCGTCAAATTGGTGCTTACCGAAATCATCCAATGCAGTCCAGTATTCTTCATCGCCTTCAACGACAATATTATCTATAACGGAAACCAGAGATGAAAATATAGCATCAATTTTTTTCATTACTGTATTTCCTCAAAGGCCGCGACCCAATCAATTGGAGTAGAATAGTCACTTTTAGCAAACAACACAAAAGCCTTAAAAATCACTCTTTTACTTACGCCACCAATATTCACCTTTGCCAGGTCTAAAGTTTTGCGCGCCTGCAAATATTCAGAAAGATTAGTTCCGGAAAAACCTTTGACTAGTTGCGAACACTCATTAACAAAGTGATCAGTACTCGAAGACATACTACCCAAGGCAGAAAAAAGTGCAGTCAAAGATGTATCACGCCCCATCCATTGAATGCCAATATCACCAAAATGCTCAGCGGCGGCAAGGTCGATACTATAAATAGCTTTCACAAAGCTCTGCAAGAATTCATAGTCAAACCGATCTATTAAGTCTGCATAGCCTTCCTTATCACTTTGAATTTTTTCTATAAAATCTGAATTAGTGGAAACTGGCTTTTTTTCTACGTAAGATATCAAAGAAGATATTATGTGAGAAAAATGAAACTCCCCTACGCTACGCTGCTTACTGTGAGACGTTGAGGATATTTCTTTTTCCCGCGATATAACAACCTTCCCTATCTTGACCTCAGTTAGCGAAGAGTACATATTATTGAATAAAAGCTCTAGCTGGTGTCTTATATTTACAGGTTTATGACCGGCATTGAGTAACAGCATTTTTTCAACTTGCTCGGTTGGTCCAAGACCACTCCAGACCTCAAACCACTGATAATTATCAGTAAAACAACTTTTTAGTGCGAGCTCGCCATTGACGTCGTAGAATTTTTTTAATTCAATTAAGATATAGCTTGAGGAACCAATTGAAACCAGCTCATCTCTGTACTTCTTTTTTAGTTGAAATTCAGACAAAGACTCTTTCGTGTGCACTACCTTATCAAGCAACAGTTTTTTTGTATCACATATTATTTTTAACCTGTGGGTTCGCTGCAAACCATCGAGAATTCTAAAGTCGCTGATATCACCTAGATCCAGATTCGTGTTACCTGCAAGAACAAGGGTGATGGCAGGAATATGACTTTTATTAAGAACCGTTAGAACCAACTTATCTAGATATGAGTTACTTATTATCCCACGCTGGACATCATATGAAGCATAGTCTTGAGGAAGAGAAGACACATATTCTTCAAGTGATGACTCAATGAGATTACAGACTGCCTGCCCTTCGTCCTTCACACTCAAAATTTTGAAACGCATATTCCCATCCTAGTTTAAGCAGAATTAATAAAATCCCTTAAAAATTGTAGCTCTAGCATTTCACGAATATTTCTATAAAATATAATTTTATAGTCATTTGTTTACGCAAGTGAAACACTGAAAGCGTCACTCACCGTCATATCAAGCTCCTCTGGTGACAGACAACCAAGGTCGATAACTTGATTTTTCAGCCTAAGAATCTTTGTTGCAGAACGCATGGCGTTCTCCATGGGTCCTCGACCTATTTGTGATGCGGTTCTCAACCATCCCTCTGCTAAAGCCAAAGCCAAGGTCCGGTTTCCCCCAATCGAGGCTCGCTCAAAAATCTGAACCATAGCGTCTTCTGTTAACTGTTCAATAAGTTCCCAGCGTTTCATATGACCTTCTCCACGATCTAACACTGTTCCCCGGACCCAAAGCCGTTGAAATGAATTTCTAACTCCGCCCTTGAATCTTGATAAGGGGTCGACATTTTCCTTGTCCTCGGTTGCACGCCCACCCTTGACAGGAAAACGCCAAATTACTAAATCTGGCGCAAGTACTAAAGTCATAAATGCCCAGACATCGTCACGAAGTGCCTCCCCAGATTTTAGGTCGTTGTTCAGTGCAAGGTAAATTGCGGCTTTCTGATCAAATAGAGACCTTGCCTGCTTCGATTGGGACGGAAAACCCACTGACACTGCGATGGAGCGTAGTTCCGCAGCAATGCTAATTGACACATTATCTGCTTGGGTTCCTCCGGTAGAAGCGCTAGATTTTAATGATGCATACTCTGTCACTAGATCAGTAGCTTCCGCAGTGAGAACATGCGATCCGCGGACTTTCTCAAAAACAATTTCGACTCCATGGGCCTTTAAGCGAGGTAGCAGAGAAACTCGAATCATTCATTGCCTCCAAAATCAGCCAATGCATGTATGGCGGCCTTGAACTTACCAGGGCTGTAAAAGCGTAACTGGCGAATATTTTCAACACTTTGTCCTTGGAAGCAGTTTTCAACCCATACTTTCGCTTGATGGCCGACAGATCCGACTTCGTACTCACTGGAATCAGTGTGTTCTTCACTGTCGAGCAGCCCCTCAATCATCTGAGTCATAATATCTCCAAGCATTGCCTGTAGAGTTAATGGATCACCGCTGACAAATCGTGCCACCAAAATTTCAATATCAGAGTTCACATAAAATCTTACATTGCCACTAAAATCGGCATGCAGGTTCTCCGGATTCCACTCAGCAAGCCACGGAGCAGATTCTACTGATCGGCCTTTATAGACTTCTGAAAAAGAGGCTAGCTCTATTGGAAACCTAGCATCACCACCATCTTCAATTAACACACGTTTATTATTGGACCACAGCCGAGAACCTCGTTGTGTAGGAGACAATAAGCTACACGTACCCCCAATGGTATCAAGGCTGACCTGCAGGTTGAGATTCAAGTAACTTGAAAGATTTTTGCCCAGTATAACGACATCAAATTTAACCTGAGGACTTGACCAGTCAACGACAACCTCTTTAATTCGATCTAACCGCCGGGGCATATTGCCAGACCCTGTACCTATTAGAAGGGAAATTCTTAGCTTCACCTCTTTGGCATTGGCTCTCAGCTGATTAGCAACGACGATAAAGTCTATTGTAAAATTGGCACTTATATGTACATCCTGCTCATAATCCCATCCATCCAAAACATCTTCAGCGTCAAAAAGAGGCTCGTTAGGCTGACCGATTTTCCAACCATCAAAATCGACAGCCTCATCGGATAGTACTAAAAAAGGAAAGGCTAGTTGACTCATTTTAACTCCCTATCCATAAACCTTATTTTGACACCTACAGCTGCATTGGGTAGGCTTGAGATGGACATTCTAACAATACCGCTCTCAATTCCAATTTCAGCCTCCATAGTGTCATGAGCTCTTTTAATACCATTGAAAGATAGGTTCAAAAGCTTAGTTTCATAACCAGGCGGGAGATCTTTGGCATCGATTGGCGCACCATCGGCAACCAAATGAGGTGTAATCGAAATTTTCAGATGTTCATCTGAACCATCATTTCGAAGTTCCGACTCAAATATTGCACAACGTTCCTCACTTTCATTGACCTCAAGGCAAATAAATCGTGGATTCGAAAGTGAAAGAGATTTTCGACCATATGAGGTGCGAGGTAAAGTAGCTTTGCCGGGGCCCCTAGCGGAAACGCCGTCCAACAATCGTCCCAAACGCGCAGCAGTGTTTGCCAATGACGGCCCGGTTTCGCCAGCGCCCGAAGCGACCATATTAATGGGTGCTGAATAGTTACTCGCCGCTATACTCAAACGTCTTAGCGCGCCTTTAACATAAATTTTAGCGTTGCGGCTAGACAAGTTATTTGGTACCCAATCATCATGCGCAGGTGGTTCCGACATGGCAAAAGCCGATTCAACCTCATCACTGTCCGAGCAAACAAATACCCCGGCCCATTCAAAGCCCGCATCTGCGTAAGGAACTCCTTCAATATACTTAACTACCAGCTCCACAGGCCTCATCAACGCGATATGAGATGCCTGACTAGGAATTGCTGTATGCCTACTAAGGGCTGATCCACATCTGTCAGCGCGTAACCCCCTCTTTATAACTAGGCTACCTAATTTTTTTTTGGGGCTAGCGCTACTTATGACTTCAACGTCGGTACCACTCCTAAAGCCCGCCATAGCTGATGCGAACAGATCAAAGGGTGGAAACTCTTCAGGTGCTGGTAGCGATATTTGCTGACCTTCAATTTCGATTTTCACTACTAATTTTTTTTGTATTGGAGTAGTTTGGGTAAGCCGTGGCCAGAAATTCAGCATGACAATTTCTTGTATATAGTCTCCAATGCATCTTGCATCAGCACCTTCCTCAAGATGAGGAGCAAGCACCAATATTGATGTACCTGGAGACTCCTCATCTCTATAGGGCATTCCTAGCAGTTGGCCTAAGTTAGCCGCCTGAGCTCCCGTCAAGGGGTCAATACCATCATCCCCATCACTCACTCCCCACCAATGCCTTCCTGTGAACCGTCGATGCTCTTTGTATTTTGTTTCCGCGTCGAACACAGAACCTAAATGAGCCCCCATGAATCTCCGCACAGGCTTATTTCTGTAAGTAGCTTGGGTGTCCACTAGGATGGTGGCGCAAGAACTCATCGCATAAAGGGAGGTTTTACCATAGCCGTAAGTCCCTCCGCCATGATGGTTATCTTTGGCAACTCCAACATTACGGAAAAAATTTACAAAACTTAGTACTTCATCTACGCCTGGGGCGACATTTCCTGACGTTGGCCCTCCTAGGCCTGACGTGTTGAAATCACAAACTTCCAAAACTTTAATTTTTTCTTGTTCGAGAACTTTATCAATATCACCTAGCACTTGGCGATCTAGCGGAAGGTCGGCTAAAGCATAATCTCTCAACACTTTTCGCTGATCATGGGTTAGGGTGCGAACTCGAATTAACAAAGATGGTCCACATTTGCCAACTGTAGCGTCAATACTGTTCTGGATTGACTCCCGAAGAAGCGTCTGAAGAAGGTCTTGAGTAGGACATCCCATCAATCGTTTGTAACCATCTGCGGCTATATTGCCAGTTTTGGAAAATGGCTCGCTAAAGTGTTCAAGTCGTCTCATCCCGCAATCCTCCTAAGGAGAGCATCAAAACTCTCATTTGAAACCTCAAAGGATTTAGCGTGATCTAGATCAACTTGGTACTCCAAAGCTGATAATCCAACCAAGGAATTTTTTGAAGAAAAGCTAGACTCGACAATCCTAGGAAACCCTTGGATAACAGCGTACACCTTTAAATTCTCACGTGTAAACGAGAGACGATTCCACTCCGGGGAGTAGGGATCTAGGCAATCGTTCGCAATTAATCCTTTAATGAGCGCTTCCTTGTCAACACCAACCTGAAGTAAACGCTCAAATATATTGGCTATTGATAAAGGCGCGTTTTCAGAGCGTTCTAACAGCAGATGTATTAAGTGCAGCTCCCCTCCGTCTGGAGCGCAGAGTTGATCTATACCGTGGATGCATACACGTTTCGCATCAGAACGCCCAGAAACTTTTACCTCCAATGCATATATCCCTTGCCGAAAATCATGACGTAATTGAAAGGGACCAACCCAAGTATCTACAGCTCTGCAGTTATAAGAAGCAAGAAGACGCATGACCTCTAACTCTCCGACCAACCCCATTATTTTCTGATCGGGAATAAGAGTTGGAACACCTTCCCTTAGCAGCTGCCTAAATTCCTCTATTGAGTCAACCACAGCGCTAACCGGGGGGTGCCCCTCTTGCAGTCGACGTAATATCTCCTCGGCCAATTCGGCAAATACTAGATCCAGCGTCCGATCTTGACACATTAAGTCTATAAACAAAGTTCCTTTACCGGCAACTTTAAAACTAGAGGTACTTAAAGAAAGTTTCGCGGTAGACTTAAGTTTTTTCGATACAAAGCCACCTATGGGTATTAATAACCTAGGCTGCCCTTGCTCTCCTATCGCGTATCTCGCTGTTCCAAATCCTGTTGATATATTGGAGTCGATGCTGGGAACCTCAACCAATCCATCCCCCGCTCCTGAAGATTTTAACCGCCTCCATCGGTCGATTGCCCGTTTATTCATAAGTGCTATCTTCCAGCGCTTGCGCAAGCAGCTGTTCATCTAGTTCGTTTTTTTCAGGTACAGGCGCATCCAGCTCAACTGAAAAGTAATCTCCTGCCCTATCGGGAGTTCCTGGGAATACTATACCTATACCTATAAGATCACCGACAGCATCCAAATCTTTGCGCGTTTTTGAGTCCGGCTGTTTAGGTGACTTCCCATCAATTACATACAAAAGAAGAAGGGGAATTTGAGGTCGATTATTTTTTATTGTCGACCAGCTATCTTTAGCAGAGATAACGGCTGCATTATCCACATCAATCAATATATCGGACTTAGACATCAGCGCCTTGATATCAGCGTAGCCTTTTTCATTATCTCTCAACTGTGAGCGACGACCCGCATTTACATGCCCCAAAGACCCCAATTCACTTTCCGACCTCCTGTCGCCCGCCGGAGTAATAACGCCTACGTTCCATGCCTGCAAGCTATGTTCGGCGCTGTCGATATAGCCTAACAGTAAGTTTTTCTTCAAATCCATATGATGTTCACTAATGTCATATGCCACGAGAAAACGTCTTACATCCTTAAAACCAACCCCCCGTACTAAATGTCTTTTATGGTTGCTTACTATACCGTATCTCGATGCAATCTCGCTAATAAACTCGGAAGCTGCCGCCCAGTTTCCTTGCACTTTCGAATGACTCTGATGATCAAAACGAATTGTCTGTATATGACGCCCCTCAAAACTAATATTACTGCGATACGCGTGACGCATCTTTGACGCGGCGGTAATAGCCATCCCAGGGATAGCACGAACTCTAACTGCAAATTCGCTTGGAGTTACGTTATATTTCCTATAGGTAATTATATCATCGCGAATCTCTTCCTCAATCCTTGATAACGCTCTAAAATTAGACGCCAGATCAGCGGTAGTCCAAAGCCTAGGCAGGTCCTCATAACCGTGCCTATAACCAAACCACCTTCCCATCTGAAGTAGCGTATCGTATTGCAAAGACATACGAAGAAAAAATGATACAGAAAGACCTTCTAAAGTTAAACCACGGGCTAAAACGGTTCCGCCAACGACGATGTATGTTTTTGGCTCCTTAGTATAGTCTAAGCGCTCTAGACTTTCTCCGTTCTCAACAGCAATTTCCAACGCAGCCAGTGCTGACTTAAGATAGGGTAATAGAGACCTTACAGAGGCAACATTAATCGCTAGAGAAACCTTCTGCGTTTCCTCGTTAAACACCTGCACCATTTTAGAAAAAACATTGCCCGCACCCGCGACAATATTATGCTTGTGTTCTTCTATCCAGCGCGCAATAAGTGCCGCCATTCGCTCATGTTGAATTATATAAGGCGAGGTGTGGACGAGCATAGTCATGTGCGCATCTGACTGATTTCTAGACCTGCGAATTGCACAACTAATCAAAAACCAAAGGATAGCCGTTTCAAGCTCTTCCGTCATCTGAGGATAAAATGTATCTTTGTCCCCCGCGCGTGGAGGCCTCAATAAGCCTAGCTTTTCTGTCGGGACGTCTCGAATCATTGCACGCCCAGCCTCTTCGGGAGTCTCGTCACCTGCATCCAGAGGATCTGTACCAAATACTTCACGCGCACCAAAATACCCTTCCGATCGAGGAAGAGCGGTAATGAAGTCTTCAGGATATAAGTCGTCAAGCTCTTCCTGATTATGGGGATATGGATCGATAAATACATTTGCAAAAGGAGTTGCCGTGTAGCCGACATATGAAACCGCAGGCAATGTTCTAATGATTTTACGGATTTCTTCATTGATTCGCGTCATGTCATAATCACTGTTTGAAGAGTTGACGGACGCTTGATCACACTCATCATCTATCAGGAGAACTTTTAGCTTCTTCAAAGTAGCTATGGGTGTTTGCGGCTTGCCTTTTGCATCAAGAATAGTTTTCCTGAAAGTTTCGAGTCTTGAGGTGATTTTTTTCATTACAACTAGCTGAGCACCTCCCTTGAAGGGACGTGTGAATTGTTTATTTTTAGGATATGTGTAATCCCCGTCATCCTCTTCAGTTGTATAAAGCTGCCATAAATCCCGATGGCGCTTCACGATGTCATTTTCAATACGACGCTGAGTCTGAGCGCGGAGTTTATTGGTAACCCCGCCTAAAAGGACTATAAGATTGTAACCAGCGTCAACAGCTTTAGCGATCACCGCCGTCATGTTAGCCGTCTTCCCTGACTGAACGTATCCAACTACCAGGCCCCGATGACGGAAGCTGTCATTTTTTGGATTTGCTAGGAGAGATACAACTTCAGATGAACTCTCGTCTATCGACGTAATGGCGGTCTCATCCCACCCTTTCGTATTAGTAAGATATGCTTTCAGAGCTGGCCAGTGCAGGTCTTTCTGACCGGGCCCTCGATACCACTCGTCTCGGCTTTTGACTAGCGAGTTTCGGCGGAGTATTTCGACATCCTCCAACGATGCAACAACCTGCTCTAGCGCCTTGAGTAAATTCAGTTCCATTTCACTGCTAAAGGGAAATCCCATACTGGCTATGTCTTGTTTTACAGCGTGGGCAGCCTGCTCAGGAGTGTCATAGGTGGGCAGCTTTTCTCGGATCTGACGAGCAAACGTCTCAATTTGCGGGTTTACCATGTGAGCAGTCCTTACTGAGTAATCCATAAATCTCAATCGTTAGAAGCTTGAGATGCCTGCGCATTTGGAGTAACGATTCACCACGAATCATCGTTCGAGGGCCTGTCGACGCGTGCAAAATTATGTCAAAGCCATCGAACGACCTCGCTCGATAATGCCATTGTGCCATTCGCGAGACCAGCATTACGATCGCTCTTCAACCAACTGTCTTCGCAGGAAAGGCGGGCCATGAGATAAATTTTTGATTACAATCCTGCACAGCTTCAAGAATCCAGTTCATATCAGCCTCTGGCCCACGGATTCCGCACTCCCATAGCTCGAAGACACGCCACCCTTGCAGCAGCAGTTCATCTCTGTTTCTGAGATCTCGCCTCACGTTCTGGTCGAATTTCAGGCGCCAAAAGTCCTCACGAGTTTTGGGGGTTGTGGCATATCTGCAACCGGGGTGTCTGTGCCAAAAGCAACCATGAACAAAAATGCAAATCCGATAGCGTGAAAGCACCAGATCTGGTTTTCCTGGAAGATCCTTCCTGTGAAGGCGATATCTAAAGCCGTGACGATGCAGCAGGCGCCTGACCTTCATTTCTGGTGACGTGTTACTGCCGCGGATGCCCGCCATCATGCGAGACCTTACTTCTTTACTGACTATGTCCATGAACCAAGACCAAATGACCTTTTTCTTACAAGAGGATAGGCCTGTAGATCCTACAGGTGAACTGGCCCAACCAATACAGGTGGTGGACCTCTTCGCGGGGCCGGGGGGGCTTGGAGAAGGTTTCACTTCGTTTGGCGACGGCAAACGTTTCGAGATAATCGTTTCCGCAGAAAAGGATGAGAAGGCTTGGAAGACGCTGAGACTGCGTGCATTTTATCGATTGCTTAGAAAGCAAAAGCCAACGCATCTGTTTGAATATTATGATTTCTGCAACAAAGGCTCACCCTCAGAAACCTTTTCGCCCTCGGAGGAAACAAAGGATCTGTGGGAGAAAGCTGCCAGAGAAGCGAGATGCATAACTCTCGGAAGTGAAGAGGGAAATGACATTCTTGATGGGATTCTTAAAGACAAGCTGGACCAAAGTCGCCCTTGGGTTTTGATTGGAGGGCCCCCTTGCCAGGCGTATTCGCTCGCCGGACGTTCACGCAACCAAGCCAAGGCGGACTACAAGGCAGAAGAGGACCATCGCCACTTTCTTTACAAAGAATATCTGCGGATTATTCGAGAGCGTCAGCCTGCAATCTTTGTGATGGAAAACGTGAAAGGCATACTCTCGTCCAAAGTGAATAACGAGCGGATCTTCTCGAATATTTTGAAAGACCTTTCAGATCCTAGCCAGGCTCTGCATGAGGGAGGTACAGGCAAGAAGTACCATATCTACTCGCTGGTAACAGGGGCGCATTTTGCGCCAGGCGATGACGTGGATCAGATTGACCCACGTGCTTTCATCATCAGAGCTGAAAATTACGGCATCCCACAGGCTCGGCATCGGGTCATTTTGCTTGGTATATCTGAGGACTATATTCCGAAGGAAACCAAGCAGGTGAAGCTCCCCCTTGGTGAGCCATCGGTATCTGTAGGTCAGATATTGCGAAAATTGCCCAGACTCCGCAGCGGATTGACCAAGACGGCAGATAGTAAGGAGCATTGGATCAACGTGATCCTTGACCAAGCCCAATATCTGCGCAGCAAGGTAGACCCCACCAACACAGAAATGTGGAAGGCTCTGGGAGATATTCAGAACAACTTTGAAGCTCCTCAAACCTTCGGTGGTAGAAGAGTCAAGAGGGAGAACCAAAATACCGACGGCTCGACTGGCATCCAGCAACTAGACGATTGGTATCTCGACCCAAACCTGCATCAGTGGCTGAATCACGAAGCCCGAGGGCATATGGCAGAAGACCTACGGAGATATCTGTTCGCATCGATCTATTCTCAGATCCATAAGACGTCCCCTAAAGGCCACAAAGACTTCAACTTGGACGGCTTGGCACCCGACCACAAAAACTGGGAAAGCGGTGTCTTCAGTGATCGATTCCGCGTACAGCTAGAAAACAGTCCAGCTACTACGATTACTAGTCATATTTCCAAGGACGGTCATTACTTCATCCACTACGACCCAACGCAGTGTCGTAGCCTGTCGGTTCGGGAAGCTGCCAGAATCCAGACCTTCCCTGATAATTACTTCTTTCAAGGCGCCCGTACGGATCAGTTCCATCAGGTGGGGAATGCAGTGCCACCACTCTTGGCTTCGAAAATCGCTAGAGTTGTGTTCCGGTTACTTTTTGACAAGGTCAATTCGGCCGACGAAGCAAATGCAGAGGCGCCTGAGTCAGCAGGCTCCTCCTTGGCACACGCCTGACAATTACGCCACGGAGCATCGCTAATGGCCAATGCTTCGTGGCGTGACAGGTGAACGAATTCGAAACTCCCCGAGGCGTATTTTCAGAAACGCCCTACAACCTTGCTCCTTGCCCACCCAGCGACCACACCCTACCCTTGCACCGCGCCTAAGAAACGCCCAAAGCAACTCAAAAGTAGCGGCCTGTCCGCCTCCGATAAAATGCGGCTTTTTGTACCTGCGGCCTCCGGCTGCGCGTCCTAAAATCTTTGCTATGTCGGGAGTGGACCAATACAAGACCCGCAAGGGGAATACGTCCGGCCTTTTCTACTTTTGAGGTTTCTTAACTCCCGACGCCTTAGCCCTAAAAAGCTAAATAAAGTAGAGATAACAACAATGCAAAACCTCGATCCATCCCAGCCTCACAGGCAGCCCACCCCCGAACCTCTCATCCCCACCACCTTCCACCGCCACAACCGCCCACTGCGCACAGTCCTACTCGAATCCCAGGTCTGGTTCTGCGCACGGGATTTCAGTCGGTTGATGAGTTGGCCGTTGAATGAGCGCACGACGCGCAAGCTCGATGAGGATCAGCGTCGTGTTGTCTTGCTCGGCGCTCATTACGGGGCTGAGGAGGAGTTGATGGTGAGTGAGTCGGGTATCTACGAGATGCTGGTGTATCACTGTCATGCGGAGAAGCGCGCGTTGCGGCGCTGGATCACTAATGAGGTGGTGCCTTGCGTGCGTGATGGTGTGCCGCTCAATGACAACGCGCCGAGTTTGAGCTTGCTGCAATGGCCGGAGTTGTCGGTGTGTCTGTTGAATTGGCGCAGTGAGCCGTGGATCAGGTTGCGGGATATGCCGAGGTTGTTGCCGCATGGGCAGTTGCCGGAGGATTCGGTGCGGGGTAAGGGGTTGTTGTCGTGGTGGCGGGCGGTTTGGAATGCTGCGTGGTTTACCTGAAGAGTCGTTGATGGGACGCTGTCTTGTACGAGCTTTCCGAAGAGGTTGTGGTTGGTCAGGCTGCATCCCTGTTCATCCATACACCATGATATGATCGCCCACTTTTAAGAAACGGCTCTAAACAGAGCCCGCGAGGAGACTAGATGAGCCTATTCACGTCATTGGAAATGTGTGCCGGAGCTGGTGGTCAAGCTCTTGGCCTCGAAATGGCGGGCTTTGGGCACGAAGTACTGGTAGAAATCGAACCGCCTGCCTGCGCGACTCTGCGCTTGAATCGTCCGGAGTGGAATGTAAAGGAAGAGGATCTACGCCAATTTAACGGCTTGCCTTACTTCGGCGTTGATCTGGTAGCAGGCGGAGTACCCTGCCCCCCTTTCTCCAAGGCAGGCAAACAGCTGGGTGCGGATGATGAGCGTGATCTGTTCCCTGAAGCTTTGCGTCTTGTGGATGAGGTTCGTCCTAAAGCCGTGATGTTGGAGA
The DNA here is from genome assembly GCF_021147825.1 of Pseudomonas quasicaspiana. Classification (NCBI taxonomy): domain Bacteria; kingdom Pseudomonadati; phylum Pseudomonadota; class Gammaproteobacteria; order Pseudomonadales; family Pseudomonadaceae; genus Pseudomonas; species Pseudomonas quasicaspiana. Next base: position 3,319 of record NZ_JAGTPI010000073.1, on the reverse strand, counting down.
ACGTGCGCGGCTTGATGGATGCAGTTTTCGATGACTACCGCAACAAGGTTGAAACCCAGCTCAAGAAGCTCGGTTATGTGCCGGGTTGGCGTCTCCTCAATGCTTCCGATTACGGGGTGACTCAACTAAGACCTCGTGTTGTGTTTGTGGGTATTCGAAAAGACTTGTCTGAAGGCTTCGCTTGGCCAGAAGCCAAGTTGATCACCCCGCCTACGGTAGGTGAGCTTCTTCATGATTTGATGGCCGCTGACGGTTGGCGAGGGGCTGATGCCTGGAGGGAGCAAGCCAACACCATCGCCCCCACGCTTGTGGGGGGGTCTAAAAAGCATGGCGGTCCTGATTTGGGGCCAACCCGAGCCAAGAAAGCCTGGGCCTCTATCGGGGTATGCGGAATGGGGATCGCCAATGAGCCTCCCACCGAGTTTTTCGAGGGCATGCCAAGGCTAACCACTCGCATGGCTGCGCGCATCCAAGGTTTCCCGGATGACTGGCAGTTCCACGGCAAGAAAACAGCTGCTTACCGACAGATAGGCAATGCCTTCCCTCCTCCCGTCGCCTGCGCAGTCGCAAAGCAGATTTTCAAAGCGCTTTCCGTAAAACGTTTGGTACGAGTTGCCTGATGACGATCACAGCTGAATTTCTACAAGCACGAAAAGAATTCCACGCTTCACTGCTCAAGACCACACTTACCATCAATGACCAGGGTATCCCCAGTAACGCCGATGGCAGTAACAAAAGCAGCATCGCAATCGCCAAAGGCATTGCTGATATTTTGAAAGCTGAGACGATTGCTGAGCGCCAGGCAGGTCAGACATCGGGTCACGAGTTTGAAGGTATTTGCGCCGAGTACGTAAGGAACACGTTCCTTAAGCTTGGGCACCTACGGCCGGGTAATTGGGATGTGCATCAGGTATCTGGTCGCAGCCGTCTGGAAATCGCGAAGTATGAACAATACGCCCACCTCGTCGCTTTGGACCGAGCTGCGAAAGCGGACCCGGAGCTTGCCGCAGCGTTAGGAAGTGATTACACGATCACGCCTGACATCGTTGTGGTGAGAGGTTTGGAGAGCGACGAGCAGATTAACGCCAATGAGTTTCTGGTCGACGACTCTGTCAGCACCCGAGCAAGTTTACGGGCTGCCGCTGGCGGCAAGCCGCTTCTGCACGCGAGCGTTTCCTGCAAGTGGACGATCAGAAGTGACAGGGCCCAAAACGCCCGCTCCGAAGCGCTGAATTTGATGCGAAACCGAAAGGGCCGTCTGCCAAACATCATGGTGGTTACCGCGGAGCCAACGCCTAGTCGTTTAGCCTCTATCGCTCTGGGTACAGGCGATATCGATTGCGTGTATCACTTTGCGTTGTACGAACTGCAGGCGACACTCATAGAGTTGGGCATGGAAGATTCTGCGGAAATGCTGTCGATTATGGTGAATGGCAAGCGCTTGAAAGATATCAGCGATCTGCCGCTGGATTTGGCTAGCTAGTTCAGATCGGTATCACTGTCATTCAGATAAGCTGCGGGATATGCCGAGGTTGTTGCCGCATGGGCAGTTGCCGGAGGACTCGGTGCGGGGTAAGGGGTGGTTGGGTTGGTGGCGGGCGGTTTGGCGGGGTTGACGTCTTGGATGCCCGTTGCAGATCTGACAACGGGCACCCAAGGTTGAAACAGGAGAAAGCTGGCCAGCCTTCTCCTGTCGTAGCGCGAAGCGTTGCTGCTTAGCGAGCGATCATGCCGGCCGCTTGTTCGGTTGCTTCGGTGGTACGGGTCGCAAGTTTACGAACTTCGTCGGCCACAACGGCGAAACCGCGCCCGGCCTCTCCGGCTCGGGCAGCTTCAATAGCAGCGTTGAGGGCCAGGAGGTTGGTCTGGCTCGCGATGCTTTGGATCGTACCCACGATTTGCGACAACTGGGCCAGGCTGGTTTCCAGCGTTTGCTGATGCCTGACTTCTGCGTCTCGCAGGGCCTTCTGCTCGTGTTGCAGGTGGATGTCCACGAGCGCACCCACCACGCGAAGCGGAGCGCCGTGCGGGTCGCGACGGGTCTGGCCTCTAGCCCTGAACCAACGATATTCGCCACTCTTCATCTTCAATCGGTACTCGATGTCGAATGGGGTCTTGCCCGACTTGTCATTCAGGTGAGCACCGAACGCGTTGAGGCTGCGTTCCTTGTCTTCCGGGTGCAGCCTGGATGCCCAGCTGTCCAGAACATCAGGAAACTCTTCAACCGTTTCAAAACCCAGCAGCCGTCGGAACTGAGGGGACCACCAGAAAGGGTTCTTCGCATTAACAGGGTCGCCAGCAATCACTTCCATGTCCCACAAGCCATCGGAGAGCATTTCTCTGGCCAGTTCAAACCGGGTGATGATGACGTCGTGTTCTGCATCGCGTTGCAACTGGTCGTGAATATCACGTAGCGAGCCAGCAACGCGGATCGGCATGCCTCGGTCGTCACGAAGGGTTTCGCCTTGAGCGTGGAACCAGCGATAGGAACCGTCTTTCATGGCGAGTCGGTTTTTAACCCTGTAGGGAGTGTTCCCTGACTTGTCGTTGAGATGACGCGCAAAGGCATCCAGTGTCGCTTGTTTATCCTGTGGATGCAGACGATCTGCCCAACTGGCCAGGACATTTGGGAAATCGCGTTCGTCATTGAAACCCAGCAGGTTCCGGAATTGCTGCGACCACCAGAAGCGGTTTTTTGGGTTAACGGGATCGCCGGCGACAACCTCCATATCCCAAAGCCCCTCACTGGAGGCCCGATTTACCAGGTCGAACCTGATGTCATGGGCTGAGGCAGAAGCGGCTGATTCGCGAAGTAATTCACGGGCATCTTCGAGGTCGTTTTCAAGCTGGTTTATGCGCGATCGGGAATTGCTATTCGATGATTCGAGAACGGCCCAGGCCTCAAGGACTGCGGGTGCCTCTTGGCAACCTTTGACATCAGGAGCCTGACCGCTTTTGATCGCAGCGAGGAGCTGCTGAAGGGCATGACGGTCGCGGCGCAAAAAAGGGATATTGGACATGTTGTAGGGCTCGGTAAGCGTGACGGGCCGCATCCATGGCACCTTGGCGACTATGTCGGCATGTCTTGGCAAAGCTGTAAATTTTTCCCAGCCTTGCAGGTCCATAGGCACAACTCGCTTACCGTGATGGACGTCTTGCTGATGTCTTTGACACCACGCTGTCTCGGGGCAAACAGACGACACGGGGGACGGCCGGGGTGGCTCCTATCAAACAAAATGCAATCCCTGACCTGAAATGATTTTCTGTAGGAGCTCACGAGCATCGCGAGGCAGCGATTGCGTCCTGTCTGATACACCGC
>NZ_JAGTPI010000072.1:0-29081 GCF_021147825.1 Pseudomonas quasicaspiana | reverse complement strand
AGGCACCCAGTGGTGGGGCAAGAGCCTTTTGCTTACTTTTGGCTGGGCCGGCTTCCGGCTCCTTTCAAAAGTGAGGCGCTGTAAAAGCGCAACCAATATGAGCCATCACCCAACACCGGATATACACACAAGACCTAAACCGAACTCCCCGGCACCAACGCCTGCAACTGCCTGGCAAAATGATCCGCTGTAAAAGGCACCGCTTCAGACTCCTTCACGCCAATGCGCTTCTTCTCCATCCACTGCACACCTTGAGTAGCATCCACACAGATCAGCGACACCTGCTCCTGCGCATGCGGGCTCAACCCTGTGGCCGAAATCGACACCAGCCCTTTCGCCCCCATCGCGTCAGGAATCAAGGCTACCTGCCGCCCCGCAATCGACAGCGTCATGCGCTGAGTGCGAAACGGAGAGTTTTCGTCGGGATAACCTTTGCTTTGTGCAAGATGCGGCTCGAACTCCACAGTGATCTGACCATTGTCGGTCAGCGGCTTGAGCCACGCCTCGATCTGCTCGTAAAGTTTCAGAATGCTGGCCTGCCATTGCGCCAGGCCGGTGTGGAATTGCTGATGCTTATGTTCTTCATTGCGTTGATTGGCGCTCAGTAACTCGCCCAATCTTTGAATTTCGTCCATAACAGCGCTTCCCGGTTCACGCATCGAATGATTCGAAGCACGTGAACCGAGGGTGTCACAGCGATCATCCAGTGTCTTGCTACATTCACGGCGACAGCTGAATAGCCGTCAGGACGGCACCCGCTGAATGACCACCGGGGCGGCTTTGCGGTGGGATTTGGCGATTTTAGCCAGCAGCTCAGTGCGGATTTCTTCGGCGCGTTCCTGGCTTGGGTAAGGTCCGATCAGCAATTGCTGCTTGCCATCGATGGTCACCAGATAAGGCGGATAGCTGCGCTCAAGCAACCAGGCGCTGATATCGCTCAGTGCCTCATTGGCATTGATCTGGATTTCCCATTGCGGAGCAGCCTGCGGGGCTTGTACCGCGGTCGTCGCCTGCACCTTGGGCGCGGGTGGAGTCGACTTGTCGGCATCGCAGCCAGCCAGTGCCAGCACCGCTATCATCATTGCCAAATTGCGCACGTCTGCTTGCTCCTCTCAAAAGTGGGCGCAAGTTTAGCATTGCTGCCATCGACAACGGTCCATTCACGCTGGCGACACTTCGTCGCTCTCTGGCAGCAACGAATGCCATAGATCACCCCGTCAGTCAGGCCTGGCTGGCGCGCATCTCTCAAAGACTGATACCGCAGTTACAAATTCTAACGATTGGACCTGCCGTTTTTCAGCGGCAATCGAGGTTCAACAGCGCTCTCCGGCGAACGGGCGGAACATCGTGGGCACGGGCGCTGCCCAAAAAGAGTCCGTTACGGTTTTGTAACACTGCTCAGGGAGTTTCACGCATGTGCCATCGAAATCCGCTGCATTGCATCGTCCCCCCTTACATTCTCGAACATCTGGCTCAGTCGCCTCACGCACGGGTCAGAGCTCTGGCGATTACCAATCTGGCCAGCAGTACGGCCTTTGTCGCTTTTCGAAGCTCAGCACGAGCCATGCCGAGCTTGCTTGCAAGCAAATCGCCGGACGGTAAGAAGAGTCGACTGGTTTACGACGCCAAGGGCACCAATAAACTGCCGGGTACGCTTGGCCGCTCGGAAGGCCAACCGGACACAGCCGACGCTGCTCTGGACGAAGCTTTCAATGGTTCAGGCGATGTTTATGACTTTTATAACGAGCTGTTCGGCCGCAATTCGCTGGATGACAACGGGATGACGCTGGTTTCCACCGTCCATGTCGCCGAGGTGGATTTCGAGGGGGGCTTCGTGCCTATTAACAACGCGTTCTGGAATGGCGAGCAAATGGCCTACGGTGATGGCGACGGAGAGGTCTTCAAGCGTTTTACCGGCAGTCTGGAAGTCATCGGCCATGAGCTCACCCACGGCGTACAGTCTTTTACCAGCAACTTGAGTTATCAGGGACAGTCAGGCGCACTCAACGAACATTTTGCCGATGTGTTCGGGATTCTGGTCCGTCAGTGGAAAGAAGGCACCAGCGCTGAAGAATCGAGTTGGGTGATCGGTAAGGAGCTATTGGTCCCCGCCCATACACGTCGCGGCATCCGCGATATGGAGAACCCGGGTACAGCGTACGTGAACGATCCGGACTTGGGCGATGACCCGCAACCCGCCAGCATGGCGGGCCTTTACACCGGTCCCAAGGATAACGGCGGCGTACACATCAATTCGGGCATCGCCAATCGGGCGTTTGTGCTGGCGTCCAAGGCGCTGGGCGGGAATGCCTGGGAAGTGACTGGCAGGATCTGGTATGAAACCTTGCTGCAGTTGCAGAGCAACAGTCAGTTCGCTGACTGTGCGAGGATCAGCGTACAGGTCGCGGGCGGCAAGCAATACGGCACAGCCGCGAAAAAGGCCGTCAAGGCAGCCTGGAAAAAGGTCGGCATCAACGTTTGATACTGAGGAACACCATCATGAGAGTCTGTTACGTGCAGTCCGGGGGATTTGTCGGCGCGGTCAAAAGCTGCGAGGTGAACATGGCTGACCTTGAACAGCCATTGGTTGACCAAGTGAAGCGTCTGATGGAGGAACGCGGCCTGCAAAAATCCACCGATGCGGGCTCGGAGCACGCCCGTGACCAGAAGCAGTATGAGATCACGATTGAGGACGACACGAACGCGGTTTGCATTTCTTTCGATGAGCACAACATTCCTGAAGAGGCGAAAACGTTGCTGAGCTACCTTCAGAAACGGGCAAAGCCGGGGAAACTTTGAGCTGGCCGGGCTGGCCGGACGTCCTTCCGGCTAAAGCAGATCCCACGGAACTGCGCAGATCCTGTGGGAGCCGAGCTTGCTCGCGATGAACGATAACGCGGTCTGACTGAACAACGGCAGTGCCCACATCGCGAGCAAGCTCAGCTCCCACATGGAATTGCGTTCTTCCGTAGGACCGGGCTTTAGCCGGGAGGGCGTCGGGACACCCACCAAATCTTCTTCGCCAGAAATACCGTCCTCCCGGCTAAAGCGGAGCGCCGCCCGGCCGGTCCTACGGGATTGCAGGCCAACATAGAATCTCCCACTGGGTTCTGTGCAAATATGAATGCACACCATGTTTAACAAGCAAAACAAGTGATGGCTAATTGATGCTATCCTAGGGATCGGATCCCATCCCGCAGCCTTCCATTCCGACCTTGTCGTTGCTGGTGTGCCGATCCAGTTCAGAGGACGAAATGATCGCACCCATCCTTGCTCTGTATTTCATTTCCACGGGAATATTGGTCATGGGCGCGTTCAATGCCGCGTTGCTGGCCCGCAACAGTGGTTACACCCGAGCCTGCGTCATGTTTTCCGCGACCTGCCTGGTCTTCGCCCTGTTTCAGGTTGCCTGTGCCGTCCAGTACTCAGCACACACAGTTCAGGCGGCACTGTCAGCCCACAAATGGGTCAACTTTTTCTTGCTGTTACTGGTCCCGCTGAGCAGCTACCTGATTGCCGCGCTGGAAAACAGACCCAGCGCTTACAGGGCCTCCTGGCTGATCGCTGGCGTGGCCGCTTTTGCAATTGCCTACAACGCCTACAACCCCTTGGGTTACCGATTTGAACACTTGTACTCCAATGGCTTGAGCACGACTGCCTGGGGGGAACGGCTGTTCATCCTGGCTGGCGAGCCGTCGGCGATTTATAAGGTCATACGCCTGTTGTCGTTCACTCTGCTGATCTGGATCACTCTGTTTTCACTCAGAATCAGAAAGAAGGCGGGGCCACTCTCGAATATTGTGATCTGGACGTCCATTGTCCTGTTGCTGACCTCTACCGTCCTGACCAGCCTGGCCGATGCCGGAGTCGTCCAGGTGCCCTATCTAGGCGCCTTTGGCTTCCTGTTTCTGGCGGTCTGGTTTTCTGTGATGGTCAAGGCGAGGGTTTCCAGAAGCCGACGAGAAAAAGCACGTACCGATCGGGCGCTTGAACAGGAGATCTACAGCCACCGGATCGCTAACAAGCGCTTCGAGCATGCCCTTCACAACGATGCCCAGACTGAGTTGCCTAATCGTGCCGGAGCATTGGTCAGGCTGCAAAGCTTGATAGCCGTCAATAAACAGAATCAAACCAGGCTCGTGGTTTTCCTGCTAGGGCTTGATCAGATGGGAATCATCAATGGCACGCGTGGACACAAGGCAGGCGACCAGTTGCTGGTCAAGATTGCGCAACGCCTGCAACTCACCACGCGCGACAGCGACCTCATCGCGCGGGTCGGCACTGATCAATTGTTAGTGGGCGCCAGCGGAGTCAAAAACGAAAATGGCGTTGCTCGTTTGCAGGAAAAGCTGTCCAAGGCCCTGGCGTCATCTTTCGATATTGCAGGCAGCCAGCTGAAAATAACGTCCAGTGCCGGGGTTGCAGTATTCCCGGATGATGCCTGCCAGCCCGAGGATATCCTCGGCGCTGCCGAACTGGCACTGCACGAGGCCAAGAGCTTTGGCCCAGGCAACTTGCGGGTCTATCACCCTGCCATGAAAGAAAACATTCAAGAACGGGTTGATTTCGAGGCAGCGCTTGGCCTGGCCCTTGAGAAGAGACAGTTTTTCCTGTGCTATCAACCCCAGGTGCTGGCTTCGGATGGCCGGACTGTATGCCTTGAAGCACTCATCCGCTGGCAGCATCCGGATTACGGTCTGGTCATGCCGGATCGATTCATCCAGGTTGCAGAATCCATGGGCATCATTGCCGACATGGGTGCATGGGTTATCGAAACCGCCTGCGAGCAGCTCGCCCGCTGGCACGCCATGGGTTTCACCGACCTTAAAGTGGCGGTCAATCTGTCAGTTCAGCAGTTGCTGGTCAGCGAACTTGAAGCGACGGTCACCAGTGCGCTGGTGCGGCACAATCTGCAGGGCCATCATCTGGAACTGGAGATTACCGAGTCGGTGCTCATGCAGGATCCCGAGCGCTCCATCGAGCGGCTTGCCGATCTGCGTCGACTGGGCGTGCGGTTATCAATCGACGATTTTGGTACGGGCTATTCATCGCTGGGTTATCTGCGAGTCTTGCCGGTGCATGCCTTCAAACTTGATCGCAGCTTTGTCCGCGACATCGGCAAAGGCGGCAAGGATCTGGAGATTTGCGCTACCGCTATTGGACTGGCGATCAACCTGGGTCTTGAAATTGTTGCCGAGGGCGTTGAAACCCAAGAGCAGATCGAGCAATTGCGCGCCCTTGGCTGCCACCTTTTGCAAGGCTACTTTTTTGCCAGACCGCTCAGTGTCGAGGCTGCCAGTGACTTTCTTGCAGCCGAGCTCAAACGCCTGGAGAGCATTTCTTACGAGCCTCCCATCGCAATCTGAACTTCAAACCTCGTCCTGATGAACATCAAAGATAGGCTTGACCAGCATCAGGAAGAGTCAGCCAGCAATAATGGCTTATTGGCATGTGAACGTCGGTCAGCGCCCGCGGTCCATCTTTCATGCCATTAAAAGGAACGGCTGAAAAATGGAGCCATATGCGCGTCAAAAAGGTATCTTCTCGCCCTTCGTTCTCTTGCGTTATTCTCCCCGGCCCGCGGCGTAGATGAGCACCACCTTGGCTGACACCACACCCTCTAACGATCTGATCATCTGCGAACATTGCGATTCGCTGTACGAGGCTGTTCCCCTGCAAAAGGGCGAGACGGCATTTTGCGCGCGCTGCGGTGCGGTTCTTGCGCGGCCTCACCGCTTGAGTCTTGAACAATTACTGGCATTGACCATCGCCGCTGCAGTGCTATTCGTCTTTGCCAACCTGTTCCCGGTGATCAGCATCAGCATGAAAGGCCTGAGTAATGAGGTCACTCTGTGGTCGTCCGTGGAGGCTCTTGCCCAGGGACGCATCACATTGATTGCACTGGTTGCCGGCCTCTCGATCATCTTTGCCCCCATGCTGCAGATCATCCTGATGTTCTGGGTGTTGCTCCATGCGCAAAAGGGCCAGATAGCTCCGGGCTTCAAGATGTGCATGCGTGCGCTGGAACATCTAAGGCCGTGGAGCATGCTGGAAGTCTGCATGCTGGGCATCCTGGTCGCGATCGTGAAACTGTCGGGCATGCTCGACGTGCATGCAGGCGTCGGCTTGTGGGCCATGGCCATGCTGATGGTGCTGATCATTCTGATCGCCGGTAAGCACACGCGTCGCCTTTGGACCGAACCGGGAGTGCCACGTTAGTGAACGGCATACCCTTCGCCCACGAACACGGCCTGACGCTTTGTCACATCTGCGGCTACGCTTGCCCGGAGAACAGCCACGAATGTCCGCGTTGTGAATCCCCGGTTCATACACGCAAACCCAACAGTATCGTTCGCACCTGGGCGTTTTTGATTGCCGGACTGATTTTCTATATTCCGGCCAATGCCCTGCCCGTGATGTACACCACGATGTTTGGCAACAGCAGCCAGAACACCATCATGAGTGGAGTCATCGAATTTTTTAAAAGTGGCTCGTGGGATATTGCGCTGCTTATCTTCATCGCCAGCGTGGTGGTGCCCAGCATCAAATTCTTTGTCCTCGGCTTGCTGCTCATTACTTGCCAGCGTCGCAGTACCTGGGCCATGCGGGAGCGGGCAAAGCTGTATCGGTTTATCGAATTGATCGGCTACTGGTCGATGCTTGACGTGTTGGTGGTGGCATTAGTGGCCGCCCTTGTGCAGTTTAATGAGCTCAGCACCATTGAGCCCAGAATCGGCATTCTGTTTTTTGGTCTGGTAGTGGTGATGACGATGTTCGCCGCCATGAGTTTCGATCCCCGGCTTATCTGGGACGCAGAGGTTGAAGATGTCTGACAATACCCTCCCCCCTTCTTCATCGGCCCCGAGCCGCCCGGATATAAAACGGCGGCGCCTGCGTGTTTCGCTGGTCTGGCTGGTGCCGATCGTTGCCGCGCTTATCGGGATCTCCATGGCGGTCAATAACTGGATGTCACTCGGCCCCAAAATAACTGTGAGCTTCCTGACCGCCGAGGGGCTGGATGCCAACAAGACCCAGGTCAAGTACAAGAATGTGGTCATCGGTATGGTCACGGATATCAAGCTCAGTGAAGACCGGACGCATGTTCTGGCAACGATCGAGCTGAACAACTCTGCGGGGCCGTTCACACGAGAAGACACTAACTTCTGGGTCGTACGTCCGCGGATCGGCGCACAAGGCGTCTCGGGCGTCGATACGCTATTGTCCGGTGCCTTCATCGGTGCTGACGCCGGCAGGTCGGAGAAAACCAAGGCTGACTTCACCGGGCTTGAAACGCCCCCACCTGTGGCCTTTGGGGAAAGAGGCAAGCGTTTCAAACTGCATACCGACGACCTTGGCTCACTGGACATCGGCTCGCCGGTTTACTACCGCCGCATTCAGGTCGGACAAGTCGTGTCTTACGAGCTGTCTAAGGACGGCAAGGGCGTCGACATTCAGATATTTATCAACGCGCCCAATGATCAGTACATATCCACCGATACCCGTTTCTGGAATGCCAGTGGCGTGGATGTCACTGTGGGCACTGCGGGCCTGAAAATCGACACTCAGTCCATGGCTTCGATATTGTCAGGCGGGATTGCCTTCCGCGAACCTAACTGGAGCCCTGATGCCAAACCCGCAGACGAAAATGCCGAGTTCAAGATATTCGATGATCAGGCTTCTGCCCTCGCCCCACCCGATGGTGAGCCGAACTATATTCGTTTGCGCTTTAACCAGTCCCTCAGGGGCCTCGCTGTCAATGCCCCGGTAGATTTTCTGGGCGTCAACATTGGTCGCGTAGTGTCTGTCGACCTCGATTATGACCCCGAGTCCCAGACATTTCCGGGCGTGGTCGGTGCAGTGATCTACCCCAAACGCCTTGGCGCTGCACAAGAGAAACTTCAGCAACTGGGCGGTAGCGGTGACGTTGACGAACAATCGGCACGTATCCTCGGAGCATTTGTGGCTCGGGGCCTGCGTGCGCAGATCCGAACGGGCAACCTGCTGACGGGGCAGTTGTACATTGCGATGGATTTCGATCCGAAAGCGCCCAAGGTTGTGTTCAATCCTAAAAACCGCCCACTGGAAATACCTACCGTGCCGGGCAGCTTCGACAAGTTGCAGGAACAGTTGCAGGCCTTCGTCGAGAAACTCGGCAGACTGCCTCTCGATGATCTGGCAAAAAATCTCAACGGCAGTCTGAGTGAATTGCAGAAAACCCTTAAAACCGTCAACGGCACAGTCTTGCCGGAGATGCGTGGCACGCTGCAACAGGCGAAGAAAACACTGGGCACGGCGAATGACACGCTGTCCGAAGACTCTCCGGCACGTCAGCAACTGGGCCAGGCCATGGACGAGGTGCAGCGCACCGCGCGCTCGGTCCGGGTACTGACCGACTTCCTCAGTCGTCATCCTGAAGCATTGCTTCGTGGCCGTACTGGCGACGCCGCGCCGGGCTCTTACAAAGCCCCTTCATCATCTCGTGCCATCGACCTGGAGCCACAACAATGAGTTTGCGTCTGAAGTTCATGGCCTTGGCAGCCGCGCTGGGACTCAGCGCTTGCTCCTCGACGCCTACCCACTACTACACGCTGATTGCACCCATGACTTCGAATCCACAGCCGATTACCAGCCCGGCTCCATTTCAGTTCGAAATGCTCCCGGTGTTGATGGCGGTTCAGGTCGATCAACCGCCGCTGGTGGTGCGTCAGGGCAATGGCAGCCTGGCGATTCTGGACGCCGAACGTTGGGGATCGCCATTGGGTGACGAATTCCACGATGCGCTGACAGGCCAGCTGGAGCGTCGCTTTGGCAGTCGCGACATGGCGGGTTTGCCGAAGGACGCTGCACAACCTGTCTTGTCACTCCGTACGGATGTACGCCGCTTTGAGTCAGCGTTAAATCAATACGCGCTGATTGACGTTGTCTGGACGCTGGGTTTGCGCAACAACGACGCGAAACGGCAGAGCCTGACCTGCAGCAGCATCATTCGCGAACCGGCAGGCCAAGGCATGGAAAATCTGGTTATCGCCCATCAACGAGCAGTTTCGCGACTGGCGGACAGCATCGCTAAAACCGCAACAACCTGGTCGCAACAAACCAGCACACGCTGCCCTTGATACGCTAACTCCCTCCGCGGCCCCCCGGTGGGCCGCTGCTCATGGCATCAATTGCGATGCATATTCATCGCCAACACATCTGATTGAAACTATGCGCCAACTAATTAACGTGTTTGGATCCACTTGAGTCTCGTTTAGCTGTATTGTTAACATTCTTTCGGTGGAGTAAACCATCGGACTGTCGTATCCGGTTGATTTCATTATCTTTGCTGTAAATCTGGATCAGTCATATTCAACCCTGACAAGTTGCCGCCCTCTGGCGTGGCAATCCTCATGAATAACTGCTCGGAAAGCCGCCATGACTAAAATCGGTCAACGTCTGAAAGAAGAACGCCTGCGACTCAAACTGTCACAAAGTGCGCTGGGCTCGATTGGCGGTGTTGAAACAAATGCGCAAGGCAATTACGAGAATGGCTTGCGATACCCCAGGGCCGATTATCTATCCCGAATCGCCAACGGTGGCATCGATGTGGCCTATGTGGTGACCGGCCTTCGTTTACCCCTCGTCAACGGGGAGTCTCGCGCCGACGATTTGTCCTCAAGCCTGCCTGCTCGCGATGGCTTGAACGGCACTGATCGTCTGGACAGCCTGATCGAACGCCTGCAAAACAACCTGCACGGCATCACTACCGACTTGTATCAAATCAGTCGGCTGGCTGACGCCAGCAGTGAATCAGGCACGGCCGACAGCAGGAATACCCAACTCGAAAACATCAAGGGCGAGGCTGAAGCCATTGCGCTGGCGACTTTACGCCTGATCTTCGTTACCTCGCGTTTGAATTGATCAGATACCCTCATTTGAAGTTATCGTTGCAACGATTATCGCAAATAGATATATCCGTCTATTAATTAAGTTACTGCAGTAATTAACGGGGCTTTGTCAGCGGTTCATAAGTCCGGCAAGCCCCACTAATGGATGGACATCCCGGCATTATTGAGCAGCACTTACCATCGCTCGCAGCAGCACTGCGCAGCCAGCCGCCAGATCTTCGGGTGTCGCGTTTTCGATTTCGTTGTGACTGATACCGCCTTCGCACGGCACAAAGATCATCCCCGCTGGTCCCAGTTCGGCGATAAAAATAGCATCGTGCCCCGCACCACTGACGATATCCATATGGCTAAGCCCCAGTTGCGCAGCTCCCTGGCGAACAGCGTCGACACACAGGCTGTTGAAGTCCAGTGGCAGAAAGTCTGCCGTGGGTGTCAGCTCATGGCTCAGGCCATGCTGGGCGCAGGTGCTTTCGATCACTTGCCGCAGCTCATCAACCATTGACTGCAGCTTGTCAGCCTGAAGGTGCCGAAAATCAATGGTCATCTTCACTTCGCCAGGGATTACGTTACGTGATCCCGGATGGATATTCAGACACCCGACGGTGCCACAGGCATGAGGCTGACTCTGCAACGCAATGCGGTTGACCGCACTCACGACCTGCGCAGCCCCGACCAGCGCATCCTTGCGCAAAGACATGGGCGTCGGCCCCGCATGGGCCTCGACGCCGGTGAGGGTCAGATCGAACCATTTCTGCCCAAGACAGCCCATGACCACGCCAATGGTTTTTGCCTGATCCTCAAGAATCGGGCCCTGTTCGATGTGTGCTTCGAAGTAAGCACCCACCGGATGACCGAGCACCGCCCTGCTCCCTGCGTAACCAATCCGCTGCAGCTCTTCACCGACTACCAGACCTTGCTCGTCCTGCTTGGCCAGTGTCTCGGCCAGGTCCAATTGGCCTGCGAACACCCCCGAGCCCATCATGCACGGCGGGAAACGCGAGCCTTCCTCGTTGGTCCAGACTACGACTTCCACCGGTGCATCGGTTTCCAGCCCCAGATCGTTTAGGGTGCGGATCACTTCCAGCCCGGCCATCACTCCAAAACAGCCGTCGAACTTGCCGCCAGTAGGCTGAGTGTCGATATGGCTACCAGTCATCACTGGTGCGCGATCCGGATTGCGTCCGGGACGCCGGGCGAAGATATTTCCGATGGCATCGACGCTCACCGTACAGCCCGCCTCCTCGCACCATTTGACAAACAGATCCCGGGCCTGACGATCAAGGTCAGTCAGCGCAAGCCGACACACGCCGCCCTTGACCGTAGCGCCTATCTGCGCGAGATCCATCAATGATTGCCAGAGGCGCTGACTGTTGATCAGCGGAGCATTGGAAGTGAGCAATGTTGTCGAGGTGAACGGGGTGGTCATGATGGTTTCTCCAATTTTTTTTTGGCATTGGCTTGATTTGCAATCTCTCAAACGACATCCAACCGCAGAATTGAATGCACTCCTGTAAGAGATCGCCCGGTGCCCTGACACAGCGCTGTCGCTCAGCAAACGGGGCCCTATAGGAGCGCGCCTGGTCTGGGCCGCATCCAGAAGATGCGGTGCGTCAGCGAAAAATGTGTTGCCTGACCCGATGCAATCGCGGGCAAGAGCGCTCCTACAGTAGAAAAGCATTCCCAGCCCGGTTAGCTATTTCATGTTTGATGAGCGCTCACCGAGGTCCAGTGTTGGCTGCTACAGGCCCTGCGCCACAGCAATCTTCACCGCCAGCTTCACCAGGCTCAAATCACTGCCCACCGGGCCCATCAATGAAATGCCCAGCGGCGCCCCGTCTTTCATCGTCAGCGGCATGCTCAACTGCGGGGTACGGCACAGCACCGATATCGCCAGCAAGTGATGGGAAATACGCCGGGTCTCTTCGATCTCTTCATCCCTGGCACTGAGCAAAGGCGCGATATCCGGGACGGTGGGCATCACCAATACGCGATCACCCAGCAGCTCTTTCCAGTGCGCCGCAAACCGTTCGCGCAACGCACAGGCGTCGTTGTACTGCTCGTCAGTGACCGCCTTTGACCAGGCAAAACGTGCCGCGACATCCGCACCCAATGCCAGGCCTTCACGTTCAATCAACTCACCCTGCGCCTGCCAGGCCTCACGCCCCTGAATGTAACGGAACGCCCAATAGGCGTCGGTCAATGAGGGCAGCTCACTGTGGAGCTTTTCCAGCGGTCCACAACAAGCGGTGATGTGTGCGATGGCCGGAGCCAATACATCCAGCGATGCCTTGGGCAACAGGTCGAATAACGCCTCGCTGATCACCAGTTTCGGTGCCTCCGGCAATGGCGCCGAATCCTCACCCAGCAAGCACTCCCCCACCAGGCCGAACACCTTGGCCTCGCGGGCAAAATACCCGGCAGTGTCCATGCTTTCGCACAGCGCCTGAGTGTTTGCCAGCGACACCCGACCATGGCTCGGGCGCAATCCGAACAACCCGCAGTAGCTGGCCGGGGTTCGAACCGAACCGCCTGTATCACTGCCCATGGCGAAATCACACAACTTGTTCGAGACTGCCGATGCCGACCCCGACGACGAGCCGCCCGGAATCCGGTCATGGGCCGCGCCGTTGCGTGGGGTGCCGTAGTGAGCGTTTTTGCCGCTCATTGAATAAGCCATTTCATTGGTGTGCGCCTTGCCCACCAGTTCGGCACCAGCGTCCAGCAAGCGCTGGATGGTCGGCGCAGTCAGCGTCTTGATCCCGGACATGGCCAACACATGGGGGTTGCCACCTCCGGTTGGATAACCCGCTACGTCAAACAGGTCTTTGGCGGCAAAGGTGTAACCCGCCAACGGGCCGCTGGCCGCACGGGGTACATCAACGTGGGGATAGGGCATGAAAGCAAACGCAGAATCGGTCATGTCATGGACTCACAAACGGAATGAACGGGGGCCTGACTCCAGTGATGGCAGCTCACGGAGTGCTCAGCAAAAATGTCCTCGATAGCCGGAACTTCGTTGCGGCAAATTTCACTGGCGCGCGGGCAACGCGGGGCGAAGGCACAGCCTGTCGGCAGATTAGCCAGATCAGGAGGCGCGCCGGGAATGCTGATCAAGCGCTCGCCTTTACGCAGGCCATCTTTGGGACGGGTACCGAGCAAGACCTGGGTATAAGGGTGCCGGGGGTTCTCAAGCAATTCGGCCAGAGGCGCCTGCTCGACGATGCGCCCGCCATACATCACTGCCACACGGTCCGCGACCTCAACGGCTGCACCAATGTCGTGGGTCACGAAGATGATCGAAAGGCCCAGCTCCTGCTGCAATTCGCGCAGCAGGATCAGAATCTGGATCTGCACGGTGGCGTCCAGCGCTGTGGTCGGTTCGTCCGCGAGCAAAATCTGCGGTTTGCAGGCCAGCGCCAAAGCAATCATCGCCCGCTGGCGCATCCCCCCCGACATCTCGTGGGGGTAGGCATCCAGACGCTGCTCGGGGCTGGGAATGCGCACATTGAGCAAGGCCTCAAGTGCCGCCGCGCGGGCTTCGGCTTTGGACATCGGCCGATGACGGCGCAGCGCTTCGACGATCTGCTGGCCAATGGTGTAAACCGGATCAAGCGCCAGCAACGGTTCCTGAAAAATCATTGACGCCACAGGGCCGCGCAGCGCCTGCAACTGGCTGCGGGACAGTTTCATCAGGTTCTGCCCGGCGATATCAATCTGTCCCTCGATGGTGGTCGAACGCTCGGAATGCAGGCGCATCAAGGCTCTCAACGTGACGCTCTTGCCCGAACCGGATTCACCGATCAGCGCCAGGACTTCACCCTTGGCCACTTCCAGGCTGACGCCATTGACCGCTGATAACGTCTGCCCTCCACGTTTGAAACGGACCTTGAGGTCACGCACGGCAACCATGGATTGTTCGCTCATGCCAGTGCTCCTCTGTGAATCAACTGCGCCGATGGACTGCGGCTGTGCCCTGCTCCCGGCTGGACCATCAGGCATGCCGCCTGATGCTCGTCCCCCGTGTCAGTCAGCACCGGAGCGGTCTGCGCGCAAATCGCTTCCGCGTGTGGGCAGCGGGTGTGGAAACGACAGCCTGACGGCGGATTGATCGGGCTGGGAGGATCGCCGGACAACGGCGATACCAGCGTTCGACTGGCCGGATCCATGGATGGCATGGACGTCAGCAGCGCCCGGGTGTACGGGTGCTGGGCATCCGAGAACAAGGCTTCTGCGGGGCCGATCTCAACAATCTCGCCCAGGTACATGACCATGATCCGGTCGGATAAATAGCGCACCACGTGCAAATCATGACTGATGAACACGTAGGTCAGTTGCAGGCTGTCCTTGAGGTCCAGCAACAGGTTCAGAACCTGCGCCTCCACAGATTTGTCCAGCGCCGAAACGGCTTCATCAAGGATCACCAGACGCGGGTCCACCGCCAGTGCCCGGGCGATGTTTACCCGCTGACGCTGCCCGCCGGAAAGCTCGTGGGCATAGCGACCGGCAAAGCGCGTCGGCTCCAGTCCCACCCGGCCCAGCAGGTCGCGGGCGCGAAGCAAGGAATCCTTCTGGCTAACGCCGTGTACGGACGGGCCGAACGCTACGGATTGCTCCATGGTCAGGCGCGGGTTCAGGGAGGAATAGCTGTCCTGAAAAACCATTTGCACCTGACGCCGGTAGTCTCGCAACGGCAATTGAAGCCCACCGACGCTCATGGCGTCGAAGACCAGTTCGCCGCTATCGTGCTCAATCAACTGCATCAACAGCCGAGCCGTGGTGGACTTGCCGCAGCCGGACTCACCGACCACACCAAGGGTTTCGCCCTTGTGGACGACAAAGTTGATGCCATCCACGGCACGAACCACGCTGCGTTTACCCAACGCACCTTTGACCGGGAAGTGTTTGACCAGATTTTCCACTTTCAGCAGTGGCTGCGCTGGACCGCCAATATCGCGCTTGGTCATCGTCAGCTCCTGATTGCCATGGCTGCCCGCAAACGGTCGGCGAGCACGTTGAAAGAGATCGAAGTGATGAAAATCATCGCGCCCGGCAACGCCGAAACCAGTGGCTGGGTGTAGATCGCAGTACGCAGGGTGTTCAGCATCAGGCCCCACTCAGGCTCCGGTGGCGTGACGCCCAGCCCGAGGAACGACAGGCCCGAAGCAAGGATCATCGACACCGAAATAAGCCCCGTGGTGAACACAAAAATCGGTCCCAGCACGTTGCCCAGCACCTGGGTGCGAATAATCGTGAATGAACCCGCCCCCGAGGCACGTGCCGCTTCGATGTAATCCCGATTGCGCACCTGAGTGGTGACACTTTCGGCAATCCGCGCCACTTGCGGCACGAACACCAGTGTCAGTGACAGCAAGGCATTGTTGACCCCGGCCCCCAAGGCGCCCGAAAAAGCGATCGCCAGCAACACCGAGGGAAATGCGTAGAACACATCCACCGTGCGCATGATCAGGCTGTTCAGCCAGCCACCGAAGTAACCGGCAATCACCCCAATCGCGCCACCGATGAAAAAGGCGAAAATCACAGGTGTGATGCCCATGAACAGCGACAAGCGCGCGCCCAGCATCAGCCGCGACAGCAGATCACGGCCCAACTCATCGGTGCCCAGCGGAAAGCCTTCGGTGCCGATTGGCTTCAAGCGTTTGAACATAGACGTGGTAAACGCGTCCCCCGGAACGATCCATGGCCCGAAAACAGCCAGCAACAGCAACACGAAAATGATCGTGCCCACGAATAACGCCACTGGATCCCGGCGCACGCGGCCAAACACTTCACTCCAGTAGCCCGGCGAGCTTTCGACGGGAGCAATGACCGGCGCGGCCGGTCGCAATATCGACAGGTTCATGCTCAGCCCCTTTTGATACGTGGATCGAGCAACGTCTGCAGGATGTCCACCAGCAGATTGAGTGCCACGAAAAACAGCGCCAAGACCCAGATCGTGCCCTGCAGCAAGGGCAAGTCACGCTGGAAGATCGCGGAGTTGAGCAGCAAGCCGGTACCGGGCCAGGCGAACACCGTTTCCACCAGAATCGAGCCGCCCATCAAATAGCCGATCTGCAAGCCCATGACGGCCATGGCGGTGGGCGCGGCGTTTTTCACCACGTGACGAAACAGGCCCCACTCACTCAGGCCTTTGGCACGCAAACCGATGATGAACTCCTGCGACAGTGTTTCCGCCACTTGAGCCCGCACTGTGCGGGCAATGATCCCGGTGGGGATGACCGACAAGGTGATCGCCGGGAGAATCATGAACTGCAGATGCGCCCAGTCCCATGCCCATGCGGCCTGCCCCAGTGGTCCGCCACCGGTCGCCGGCAGCCAGCCCAGTTGTGATGAGAAGATGATCACCATCAGCATGCCCAGCCAGTAGTGCGGCACGCTGACACCCACTGCGGAAATGGCCGATGCCACACGATCAAGCCAGCTGTCCTGAAAATAACCGCCCACAAAGCCAAACAGGCTGCCAAGGACAAAGCCGATCAACGTTGCCAGTAACGCCAGCCGCAAGGAGTAACCCACGGCGCCCATGACTTCTGCAGTGACCGGACGGCCGCTGGCAATCGACATCCCCAAATCACCCTGAACGGCGTGCCATAGCCACAGGCCAAACTGCACCGGCAGAGGTTTGTCGAACCCGTAGGCCTGGATCAACTGCATACGCAGCGCTTCGGACGCGTCCGGTGGCATCACAGAAACCAGCGGGTCGCCGGGTGCCATTTGCACGAGCATGAAGCACACCAGCGCCACGCCAAGCAAAATCGGCGTCGCCAGCAAAATGCGCCGCAAGATATAGGAAAGCATAAGGTCGCCTCACACGGTTTTTATGTGGGAGCAGAGCTTGGTCTGGGCGGCATTCCGACGATAAACGAGGACGCGGTATGTCTTCCAGTTGCGTCTCATGCATCGCGGGCAAGCCTCGCTCCCACAGGTTCTGCGCAATCCTGTAGGACCGGCTGAAGGTCTCAGGCTTCTCAGTCCTGTTTGGAGACCAGCGTCAGGTCGATGAACCAGCTCTGCGCAGGCACAACGCCTTTGATTTTTGGCGAAATGGCGCGTGGCCCGACGTCGTGCGCCACGTAGAGGAACGGAGCCTCATCAACGATGGCGGCATTGAGCTTGCCAGCCGCTTCATCCAGCGCTTTCGGATCGAAAGAGTTGCGCACGGTGGTGATCAACTTCTCGACTTCCGGGTTGGCGAAGTAGCCCCAGTTATTGGAGACCGGCGGGAACGCCTTCTCGCTGGCGAAGCGCACCATACCGAAGTACGGGTCCATGACCGCTGCGCTGACGTTGATTGCGTTAGCACCCTGCGCCGCAGGATCCTTGGCGCCCAGACGCCAGCCACTGAACAGGGTGTTCCACTCAGTGACGGCGATTTCCACATCGAAGTAGCAACCCTTGAGGCTCTGCTGAATGTATTCGTTCATGGGCAATGGCTGCATTTGCCCCGATCCGGACGCCGAAGTGAGGACCTTGACCTTGATCGGCTTAGCCTTGCTGTAACCCGCCTCGGTCATGAGTTTCTGCGCGGCTTCCTGATCGTATTTGATCTTGAATGCCGGGTTGCCGTACCACGGCGAATCTTTCTCATAGGTACCCGTGGCTTCCTGCATGTAGCCGCCCAGATAAGCCTTCAGTTCGCTGCGGTCCAGGCACAGGTTGGCAGCCTGACGCACGCGTTTGTCCAGCCACGGCGAACCCGGTGCAAAGGAGAACTGCCACGGCCACAGATGCGGCTGAGCATTGGAATAAATCTTGAAGTCCTTGCTCTTGATCTGGTCCATGGCGTCCGGTGCCGGTGCTTCAATCCAGTCCACCTGACCGGACAACAGCGCCGCTGTGCGGGCATTGGCTTCTGGTAACGGGATCAATTCGACGCGATCAACCTTGGGCACACGCTTGGGGTCCCAATAGTCCGGGTTCTTGTCCAGCACCAGTACCTGACGCGGCACCATACGGTTCATCTTGAACGGGCCGGTACCCGAAGAATGGCTGGCGAACGCGGTCCAGGCTTGCTTGGAGCGCTCGGCCGGGTCAGTCGTGGCGGCTGGAACGGCCGCGAAATCTTTCTGCCAGGCCACGGGCGAAGCCATGAACAAGTTAGTCAGGTTGTACGGCAGCACGGCATCCGGCTCGCTGGTCGTCAGCTCGACGGTCAGGTCATCGATTTTCTTCGCGCTGCGCAGGGTTGGCATACGGGAAACGGTCACGCCAATCTGCCCGGGGGCGTACTGCGGAGCCTGCTTGTCGAGCACCTTGTTGACATTCCAGACCACTGCATCAGCATTGAATACAGAGCCGTCGTGGAATTTCACGCCAGGACGCAGCTTGAAGATCCACTTGGTGTGGTCATCGGGATTGACCGCCCACTCGGTAGCCAGCCCTGGCACCAACGCGCTGGGCTTCTCGCTCTGGGACAGATCCCACTCAACCAGCGAGTCAAAGATCGTGATCCCGGTAAAACGGTTGCCTTCATACCCCTGATCCGGCTGGCCATGGGTCAGCGGAATGTCCGCTGCTGTCATGGCGATCCGCAAGGTGCTATCGGCCATCGCGGCCAGTGGCGACAAGGCACCGATCGCTACCGAGCAGGCCAGTGCCAGTCGGGTAAAACTACGTGCGCGGGTTACTGAAGCATGCGTCATGGCGAGTTTCCCATCAGTCAGGTAAGGAGAGCTGACAGGTGCAACGCAATGGGCATACCAACTTTTTTCTCTGCAAATCGTAAAAGACCGATCGAGCAGGAAAAACTGATTACTTTCAGTAAGTTAAAACCTATTAAAAATCACTGGAAAATATCACCCAAACGTTTGGGTAGTGTTGCGCAGCAGTTCATGCAATCTTTTGGTACGCAGCGCTCCATGCTGGCGCAACTGTCCTGATCTCATGGAAGCACAGGCCATGCTGCGCATAACCGTCGGCGAAATACGCGTTACGAGGCCTACTCCATGAATAGACGTCCCGCCACACTTCGCGGTATTGCCCAGCAACTCAACGTACATGTCTCAACGGTCTCGCGAGTGCTCAACGGCACCCTTGACCATGCAGGCAGGGCCGCGTCCAAAGACACCATCGAACGCATTCGCGCCCTCGCCGCCAGCCTTGATTACCAACCCAACACCCACGCCCGCACCCTGAAAACGCGGCACAGCCGCGAGATCGCGATTCTGGTTCCGAGGCTTTCCGACCTGGTGCTGGCCACGGTCTATGAAGGCATCGACGAAACCGCCAGCGCGCGACGCTATACCTCATTTGTTGCCAACACCTTCGACCGTCCGGAACGCCAGCGGGAACTGGCAGAGCGCGCGTTGGCGCGCAATGTCGAGGGCTTGATCATCAGCGACGTGCACTGCACCCCGGAGCCGGGGTTTTTGGAGGAACTGGCGGAACGGCATGTGCCCTTCGTACTGGTCAGCCGCCGACGCGGTCAGCATTGCTCGGTGACCTCGGACGACGAAATGGGCGGTCGCCTTGCCGCCGAGCATTTATTTGCACAGGGCCATACAAACGTCGCAGTGATTGCTGGCGAAGTGCACAGCAGCAACTCAAGCGAACGTACCGCCAGCTTCGTGGACTACTACCGCGAGCGCGGCATCGACATTGCGCCGAAATACATTGTCCCCGGTCAGTTCGACAGCCAGGTGGGGTTCAGTACGGGAGAATATTTGCTGAGCCTGCCGCAACCGCCGACGGCGATTTTTGCCGTCAACGATTTTCTGGCCATCGGCCTGTTCGGTGCCCTGCGCAATCGCGGCCTGGTGGCCGGACGGGACATCGCCGTGATCGGCTACAACGACACGCCACTGGCTGCTCACCTGCAACTGACAAGCATCAGCACCAGCATGCATGCCCAAGGCGTACGTGCGGTTGAGACCCTGCTGCAACGCATAGCGGGTGAACCGGTGCAGTCGCATCGGTTTCCGGCAGTATTGATCGTGCGGGATAGCAGTTGTTGCAAGCCACTGACTTGAAGCACCTCAATCCAATCAAACAGCATGCAAACTGCTGGATTGAAATACATTTTCTGTAGGAGCTGCCGAAGGCTGCGAAGCATTTCTTCGGATACACCGCGATCGCAGCCTTCGGCAGCTCCTACAGGTCCTGTGTTTTCTGCACGACAGCGCGATGCCTATAAGGAACAGCCTGTCAGCTCAAGCAGCAACTTTGCGCGCTTCCAGCGTCACCCAATAACGCGTCCGGGTTTGCACTCGCAATGGCAGGGTGGCGGCAAGCAGGAACAATATCTTGTCGGTGTCATCAAGGCGGAAAGTGCCGGTGACCTTTAGCGACTCCAGCGCGGGCTCCCAACGCAGAACGCCCGGACGGTAGCGGCTGAGCTCCTCCAGAAAACGTCCCAGTGGCTGATTTTCAACGCTGAGTACGCCCTGACGCCAGCCGGGCTGACGGGTATCAAAAGGCTGCACAGAGGTAATCGATTCGGCGCTCATGATGGCTCGTTGGCCAGCCTGTAGTTGCATGGACGGGCCCTGTTGCGGCGTGAGTTCCACCGTGCCGCGCCACACGGAAACCTGACAGCTTTGCCCGTATTGACGAATACACAACTCCGCACCAGTGGCGAACACCTGCCCTTGAGCCGTCCTGATGGTCATCGCCGGAACATTATCGGCCAGGTTAAGCGCCATCTCGCCCTCGATCAGCGACAGCAACCGCCTGCCCTGCTTCAGATCCATGTTCAACGCTGATGCGGTACTCAGTTGCAGCAGGCTGCCATCCGGCAAACGAAGATCCCGACGCTCGCCCGACGCAGTGCGAAGATCAGCGCGCCAGGCGGCAACAGGAGTCTGTTGAGCCAGCAACCAGCCCGCAGGCAACAGCGCGGCGACAATCAAGGCGCGCTTGAGAACAGCACGGCGTCCGGCGTCAGGGCGGTCAAGGCTGGCCATTGCCAACTCCGGTGGCAGCCCGGCAAACCGCTGACGCAAGCCCTGGGCTTTCTGCCAGGTCTGCTCGTGATGGCTGGACTGCTCACGCCAGCGCTGTAAACGCGCCCGGTCTTCGGCATTGGCGCTACCGGACTCCAGCAGGACCAGAAAGTCCGCTGCGTCTTCGGCGATCTGCCGGGACGGCGCCGCGCCGCTCATAGCTCGACCATCAGGCAGTGGGTGTAGGCCTGAGCCATGTAACGTTTTACCGTTCGCTCGCAGACCTGCAAGCGTTCTGCAATCTGTGCGTAGCTGAGACCCTCGAGTTGCGCCCAGAGAAACGCCCGGCGTACCGGCAAAGGCAGCGCATCGATCAATTCATCCAGTGCCTGCAGGGTTTCCAGCAAGACCCAGCGTTGTTCGGGTGAAGGAATCACGTGTTCAGGTAACGTCGCCAGCGCCTGGAGATAGGCCTGTTCGACGTTGCGACGCTGGTAATGGTTGATCAACAGGCGCTTGCCCACCGTCAACAGGTAGGCCCTCGGCTCACGCAATGAAGCCAGAGGTTCGCTGTGCTGGCTGGCCAGTACCTTGACGAACGTATCCTGACTTAAATCGGCAGCATCCCATGCATTGCCAAGGCGACCGCGCAGCCAGCTTTCCAGCCAGCTGCGGTGATCGCGGTAGAAACTTTCCAGGGTGGGCTCCAATGGCCCTGCTGCTTCCCTCATCGTCAACCGCTCACTGTGAGTCACTACTTAAAATGAGAATCATTCTAAGTAGTTCAGAGGCGAGCGCCAACTTTAATTTATTGAGGGGGGTTGGGTTTGCAGAAGGAGTTTGCAGTGCGAGCCTGAACTTGCGGAGCCTGAATCGCTGGCAAGCCAGGCTCCCACAGGAGGAAGCGGTCTCATGTGGGAGCCTGGCTTGCCAGCGATGCAGGCACTAAGGTCTATCTGCAATCACCGCCTCAGCGCCGCTTCATCCGGTCAATGATCACCGCGAGCAAAAGAATCGACCCGCGAATCACGTACTGGTAGAACGTATCGATATTCTTCAGGTTCATCGCATTCTCGATGATTGCCAGGATCAACACCCCGGCAATTACATGACGGATCATGCCAATCCCGCCGCTCAACGACACCCCGCCCAGCACACACGCCGAAATCACTGTCAGCTCGAAACCCTGCCCAATCATCGGCTGACCGGAAGTCATCCGCGACGCCAGTACCACGCCCGCCAGCGCACCGATCAGACCATGGACTGCAAAGATGATGATCTTGGTGCGATCCACATGCACACCGGCCAGCAACGCTGCTTCCTGGTTGCCACCAATGGCCAAGGAATTACGGCCGTAAGTCGTGTAATTCAACAGCCAGCCGAAAAACGCAAAACACACGATGGTGATCAGAATCGGCACCGGGACGCCGTACAACTGGCCGTTACCGAACACGAAAAAGTCTTCGTTGGAAACACCCACCGCCTTGCCGTTGGAAAAGATATACGCAAGGCCACGAACAATCTGCATCGTCGCCAAGGTCGCGATCAGTGCGTTGATGCGCAGCTTGGCAATCACAATGCCGTTGATCAGCCCCACCACCAGCCCCATGGCCAGGGCGGCGGAGATACCGAGAAAAAGGCTGTCGGTATCGCGAATCACAATCCCGGCGATCACCCCTGAGCAGGCCAGCACCGAGCCGACCGAAAGATCGAAATGCCCTGATGCCAGACAGAACAACATCGTGCAGGCAGCGATGCCCACCGTGGAGATCGCCAGCCCCAGGCCGCGCATGTTCAGGGGGGACATGAAGTTATCGATGAGAAGCGTGCAAAGCACGAAGATGCCAACGGCGGCCATCAGCATCGCCCAGTCATCAATGAAACGACGCACGTTAAGGCCCTGACGTGGAGCCGTCAGACTGGATTCGGTAGACATACGCACCTCTTTCTTGTTTTTCATTCTTGTTTTTCTGCTTGTGCTACGCGTAGCGGGTCCGTGTCAGACACGGGTTCGCGGCAAGGCCAGTTGCAACAGACGCGCTTCATCCGCTTCGTCGCGATTCAGCTCGCCGGTGATAGCGCCTTCACTCATGACCAGAATCCGGTCGGCAATACCCATGACTTCCATCAAATCGCTGGACACCACAATCACTGCGATACCGTCGGCTGCCAGGTTATGAATGATCTGGTAGATCTCGGACTTGGCGCCGATATCGATGCCTCGTGTCGGCTCATCCAGCAGCAGGACTTTCATGGGCATCGACAGCCAGCGCCCGAGAATCGCCTTCTGTTGGTTGCCCCCGGAGAGAAACAGCATCTGCTGATCCGGCGAAGGTGTTTTGACGTTCATCGCCTGAATCTGATGTTTGGCGTTGCTCTTCTCCCAGCGTCCCTGAATCAGGCAGCCCATCGTCACGTGGCGTGGACGCGCACCAATGTTGATGTTTTCGGCAACGCTGGAGAGCGGCACGATGCCTTCTTTCTTGCGGTCTTCTGGGCATAGCAGGATTCCCGCGGCAATGGCATCACGAGTGGAACGCAGTTCGAGGTTCTTGCCGTCAATCTGCAACGTGCCGGCCTTGCTGCGCGTCAGGCCCGATAACATGCGGAACATCTCGGTACGACCAGCACCCACCAAACCAAAGAAGCCAAGCACCTCACCTTTTTGCACGGCGAAAGTGACGGGTTCCTGCAAACCCGGGCCAAGCAATCCAGTGACCCGCAAGCCGGGCCCTTGATGCTGTCGCGGCCGATAGTTGTAGATGTCCTGAATATCCCTGCCGACCATGCAGGTCACCAGCCGGTCGTGATCCAGTTCAGCCATGTCTTCGAAGGTGCGCACGAAGCGCCCGTCCTTGAACACTGTGACCGCATCGCAGACCCGGAAGATTTCTTCCATGCGATGGGACACATAAAGGATCACCCGGCCTTCATCCCGCAGCTTGACGATGATCGCCATTAAACGATCGATTTCCCGTGCCGACAGACTGCTGGTGGGCTCGTCGAATGCAATGACATGGGCGTTACGCGACATGGCCTTGGCGATTTCCACCAGTTGACGCTGGCCAAGGGACAAGTCACCGAGCCGGGTCGACGGATCAATCTCGTCGGCCAGCCCTTTGAGCAGCTCCCGCGCCTGACGCAACATCGCGCGGCGGTTGACCATGCCCCAGCGGCTCGGCATGTGCCCGAGCAGCAGGTTCTCGGCCACGGACATCTCGGGGACCAGTTGCAGCTCCTGGTGAATGACTGCAATACCTGCGGCAATGCTGTCGGCAGTGGATTTAAAGTTGTAGGCCTGGTCACCTATCGACAAATTGCCGCTACTCGGCTGATAAGAGCCGCCCAGTATTTTCAGAAGCGTGGACTTGCCCGCTCCGTTCTCGCCCATCAGCGCATGAACGCTGCCGGGACGCGCTTCAAAGGTAATCTCCGACAGTGCGCGCACGCCGGGAAAGGTCTTGCCGATGCCGTTGAAGCGCAGGCTGCCTGCGGGGAGCGGTTGTTTAATTGCTGCTGGTTGCATGGAACCTCCTGTCCGGATCAAGACGCGATTCCCTGTAGGAGCTAGCTTGCTTGCGATGGCGTCGGGTCAGTCAACACTTCATTTGCTGATACACCGCTATCGCGAGCAAGCTCACTCCTACAGGGTTCCCGGGTGCTAGAGAGTGCGCATCTCGCGCACTCTCACTTCCACAGACCAATCTTGGTCAGCACTTCCTGAAAGTTCGCCCGGGTAATCAGTGTCACGTCATCCATCGCGGTGTATTTAGGAGGCTCCTCGCCGGTGGTCACCCACTTGTACATCTGCAGCGCGGTGTTGTAGCCCTCTTTATCCGGGCTTGGCAGCATCGAGCCGAAGAAGCCGCTTTCTTTCTTCTTCAATTCATCGATAGCGTCAGTGCCATTGATGCCGATGCCAATCACATTGGCAGGTTTGAAGCCCGCGCCAGCCGTTGCACGCACACCACCCAGAACGGTGTTGTCGTTCATGCCGCCAATGATCAGGTTTTTCGCTGCGGCAGGCAGTTTAGGCAACGCCGAGTTGGTGGACTCCATGCTGCCAGGTACGTCGAGGGTCTTTTGCGCAGTGAAGAGGATATGGTCTTCCGGGAAGCCGGCTTTCTTCAGCGCGTCCACCGATCCATCGGTACGCTTCTTGCCGGTGTCCAGCTCGTTGTAGGTATTGATAATCGCGTAGGTTTCTTTCCAGTCCCAATTACGATTCTTCGCTTCAGCGGCCATGGCTTCGCCCTGTTTCTGGCCGACCTCGTACGCGGCCATGCCCAGATACGGGACGTCTTCCATGAACTTGCCACTGGCGTCTACAAATCGATCATCCACGGCCATGACTTTCAGGCCATTGGCTTTGGCCTTGGCAACAATCGCAGGGCCAAGGGATACATCGGGCGGGCAGATAACGAAGCCTTTGGCTCCATTGGCGGCCAGGCTGTCGATAGCGGAAAGGGTTTTTTCGCCGTCAGGCACGGCAATTTTGATCACTTCGAAACCATGGTCCTTGCCCGCTTTTTCAGCGAAGGCCCATTCGGTCTGGAACCACGGCTCTTCGGCCTGTTTCACGAGGAAGCCGATTTTGACTTTGTCAGCGGCAGATACACCACCCGACAGCCCCAGCACAGCAGTGGCAACAGCGGCACAGCAAAGGGAACGGATCCCATGACGACTCAACATAGCTAACTCCTTATTTTTATTGAATAGCTACAGCGTCCAGCAATGAGTTGTGTTGAGGTCATCCGCACCCGAAGGCAATCCGGAACGACATCAAAACAAGAACAAAACAGTCATATCATATTATCAATGACCGGAATGTAACCTAGTGTCACGCATCCTAAAGCACCGACATGGAACGCTCCTTTTCAGGTAATAAAACAAGCTTTTTGCTTACAACCGTCAGCCAGCGAAACGCGTCGATGGCAAACCCTTGATACCGACATTTGTCGCCAATAACGCACCGTCAAATTGACCATGCGCATCGCCCGGCTCCGCGCTGGTGACATACAGCGTGGTCATATCAGGACCGCCAAACACGCAGCTGGTGGGATGACTGACCGGCAACTCTACGATCCGGTCAACACTGCCGTCGGGCGCAAAGCGGATCAGGCAATTACCGCCCCAGCGTGCATTCCATACGTAGCCATCGACGTCCATCGCCGAGCCGTCCGGAACGCCGCGGGCATGCTCCGCAGCCCAGATCGAGCGCACCCCAAGACTTCCATCGACAAGGATCGGGTAGCGATAGATCACCCCATCAAGACTGTCGGCGCTGTAGAGCTCATCGCCCTTTGCACTCCATAACAGGGTGTTGACGATACCCTGGCCTTCAAGCAAAGGCGTGACAGCGCCATCGGTATCAATTCTGAACAAACCGCCAGAACGCCGGGTGATCGGCAGATCACCGCCCTCCTCGTCGAGATTGTTCTGCATGGACCCCAGCCACAAGCGGCCCTGGACATCGCAACGGGCTTCATTGGCCCGATTACCGTCAACCGGGTCGGCCTTGCAAAACAGGGTGAGGTTTGGCGTATAGCCAGGAGAATCCAGGTCAAAGCGGTAGACGCCGCTGGCCAGCGTTACCAGCGCATCGCCCCGAAGAGTGGGGATAAAGGCCGAAACAGGTTCGGGCAGATGCCATTGCTGATACTGCTCTTCAAACAGGCGACAGGCCAGTCGGGCCGCGATATCGACCCAATACAGGGTCTGGGTTTCTGCGTCCCAGAACGAGCCTTCGCCCAGCATGAAACGGTGCGCTGAAACAGGCAGCCATTGCATATGAAAGTGTCCTTTATTCTTGTTTTTTTACGTGCTTCCTGGTGCATCTTGTAAATGCCTCAGGGTGTTCGGTTATCAGTACA
Source organism: Pseudomonas quasicaspiana (assembly GCF_021147825.1). Classification (NCBI taxonomy): domain Bacteria; kingdom Pseudomonadati; phylum Pseudomonadota; class Gammaproteobacteria; order Pseudomonadales; family Pseudomonadaceae; genus Pseudomonas; species Pseudomonas quasicaspiana. The sequence goes on along the minus strand of NZ_JAGTPI010000072.1, from coordinate 2,423 downwards.
ACGTTAGTCGGTGAAGCTGTTTGATGCCAAAGCCTGTCGGGCAAACGATTCGGCAATCACCCCGGCAGCCTGCTCGATCAATGCCATGCAGGCCCATACGCCGCGCGCCGCATCACGAGTGGCAATCGCGTCGGCAAGATCCTTGTGCAGTGGCAAGGTTTTACCCAGCTCACCCGGTACCGCCGACGACACTTCGAACGACACGGCCAGCAACGCCCCCAGCGCAGGCAGCATTTGCTCGATGAAGCGGTTATGGCTGGCTGCCAGAACCGCCTCATGGAAACGTCGGTCAGCCAGGTTGTAATCGCCCATGTCCGCTACCGATACTGCCAATGCCGCATACGCCGATTGAATCTCGCTGATCTGCTCAGCGCTGGCCCGCTCGCACGCCCAACGCACCGCCATGGGCTCGATAGTCCTGCGCAAATCCAGCAGATCCTTCACAAAATCTTCCGGCAGACCTTTGCGCGCCAGCCAACTCACTACTTGTGGGTCGAACAGATTCCAGCTGCGCAACGGCAAAACCCGTGTGCCCACCTTGGGCCCTACTTCCAGTAGTCCTTTGGCGACCAGTGTTTTGATCGCCTCACGAATCACCGTACGGCTTACACCCAATTCTTCAGCCAACACCGCTTCGACTTTCAGCACCTGACCCGGCCGCACATTACCCGCCGCGATCCACGCCCCCAGCCAATCGACTGTAGACGCATGAAAATTACTGCTCATGTGATGCGCCTCACCACGCGGCCATTCCGCGAACTGAGGCTAATCATCACATGATTGGCTGTCAAACCTGCCTGTTGTGTTGCATGTAGGAGGAGCCGAGGGCTGCGATGTGTTTTCTGCTGGAAAATCACCAGATCGCAGCCGTTCAGCAGCTCCTATAAAATCACCACGACCATCAAATAGTATTACGATTAAATTTTCAAGTGACGTTTTATCGGCTATAAATCCTTTTATCACCATTCAACAGGATGAATAGTCAGACCAATAAACCAAACCCAGCGATAACCCGGCCCGCATCGAAGGTTCGGTGCAGCCCCACCACAACAACAAAAAAAGGTACATTCAATGAAACCCTCTTCACTGCTCAGCAGCTTCGGACTGTCCTTGATGATCGCGACCCTCACGGCCAACGCGGCCAGCCTTACCAATGAACACAGCGCTTTTGGAAAGACAGCCGATGGCACTGCGGTCGAGAAGTACACCTTGCGCAACAGCCATGGTGTGGAAGCCAACATCATTACCTACGGCGCGACCCTGCAATCGCTGCTCCTGCCGGACAGGAACGGCAAGGTGGAGGACGTGGTGCTCGGTTTCGATGATGTGAAAGGCTATCAGGACAACGGAACCGTCTATTTCGGGGCGACCATTGGCCGCTTCGGCAACCGCCTGGCGGATGGCAAGTTCAGCCTTGATGGCAAGACCTATCAGGTGCCACAGAACGACAAGACCAACGCCTTGCACGGCGGCACTCAGGGTTTTGACAAGCGGGTATGGAAAGCCGAACCCAGTAATGAGAATGGCTGGGTGGGCGTAAAACTGACCTATGTGTCACCGGATGGCGAAATGGGCTTCCCCGGCGAGCTGAAGACCGAGGTGACCTATAGCCTCAATGAGAAGAACGAGCTGCGCATCCACTACAACGCCACTACCGACAAGCCCACCGTGCTTAACCTGACCAATCACAGCTACTTCAACCTCGCGGGCGCGGGTAACGGTGATGTACTCAAGCAGGTCGCCACACTGCATGCCTCGCATTACACGCCGGTCAACGAGAAGCTGATTCCCACCGGCGAACTGCCTGCGGTCAAAGGCACGCCTATGGACTTCCTGACGCCTACGGCCATCGGCAAGAACATCAAGGCGGACCATCAGCAATTGAAATATGCCGAGCCTAAGCAAGGTGGTTTTGATTTCAACTGGGTACTGGACACCAAAGGCGACGTCAGCAAACTGGCTGCCGAAGTCAGCGACCCACAATCCGGCCGACGCCTGCAGTTGTTCACCAGCGAGCCCGGCGTGCAACTGTATACCGGCAACTTCCTGGACGGCAGCATCCATGGCAAAGGTGGCAAGGTCTACCCGCACTGGGGCGCCTTCACCCTGGAAACCCAGCACTATCCGGACGCGCCGAACCAGCCGAAATTCCAGAGCACCCGACTGGATCCGGGCAAGGCGTATACACAGACGACCGTGTTTAAGTTTTCAGGAAACTAAAAGTTCAAGGTACCGCGCTGTCTCGCGGTGACCAATGGACCTGTAGAAGCTGCCGAAAGCTGCGATAGCGGTGTGTCAGGATGAATGCTTCGCAGCCTCTGGCAGCTCCTATCAAACAAACTACAACTATTTGATTTGGAGTACTTTTTCATCTGTAGGAGCGCGCTTGCCCGCGATCGCGTCAGCACAGGCAATATATTCAT